>DATAHW010000056.1:0-49851 GCA_036262935.1 Gemmatimonadales bacterium
TGGGGACGAACTCGTTCAGGTGCACGTTCCCACAGGCCGAGTATGCCGTGCCCGGGACCCCCGATCCAGAGCAGCGCAAAGCGGCTGGCTCCCAGGCTGTGCGCGTCGGCGCGCGCTGCGTCCACCTCCTCCCGCCGCAACGCGACTTCAAGGCCCAGGACCGCCCCATAGAACCCGAGTGAGCGGTCGAGGTCGACGACATCCAGGTGGGTCTCAAATAAGCCGCGCATCGTGCGCCGCCTGAGTTGGCCAGGGGGGAGAGCTTTGAACTATCACCCGAACCGCAATCCTCGCACTGTCGCCGGCGCCCTCAATGTGCGGACCCGCACCGCCCGCGGTAAGACCCCGATCCGTACAACCGAGCGCCCCGTTGGCGACTCCCGCCTTCCGGATGGCCCGTCGCGGCGTTTACGTATCCCATCGGCGACGTGCCGCCCATTCCGGAGCCCCCCATGGCCGAACCCAAGACTTCCAAGAAGAAGTCCGCCCCCCGCCGGAAGAAGCGTCCCGAAGGCGCCCCCCGCTCCCGCGGCATCACCGCCGACGCACTCGCCTCCGGCGCTCCACCCGCCGCCGTGACCCGCCTGGCCGAGACGATCGAAGCCGATGGCGGGAGCGTGCTGTCGGTCTACCGTGACCCGCTGGGCGGGAATTGGCAACTCTTCGCCGGCCTGCCGATCGACCTCGTGGAGCCCACGCCCTACCAGCGGGACCTCTCGGACGCCCATGTCGCCAGGCTCTGCTCCGCCATCGACCGGCTCGGCCGCTACCTCGATCCCATGGTCGTCGTCCGTTCCGGCGACGGCCACTACTGGACGCCGAACGGCAACCACCGCCTTGCCGCGCTCCGCACCCTCGGCGCCCGCGCCGCCGTGGCGATCGTGGTGCCCGAGCCCGAGGTAGCGCAGCGCATCCTGATACTCAACACCGAGAAGGCTCACAATCTCCGGGAGCGCGCCCTGGAAGTGGCGCGCTTGGCGGAGCACCTCGCCCAGCTCGACGACCGCCCCGAGCGCGAGTTCGAGACGGAGTTCGAGGAAGCCGCGTTGCTCACGCTCGGACTCTGCTACATGCAGAACGGACGCTTCGCCGGGGGCGCATACCACCCCGTGCTGCGGCGGATCGACCGCTTTCTCACCTCGTCGTTGCCCAAGGCGCTCGAGATCCGGCGCGAGCGCGCGGCCATGGTGCTGGAGCTGGAAGACGCGGTGGCCGGAGCGGTGCAGGGGCTCAAGGAGCGCGGCTTCGACAGTCCCTACCTCCGGGCCTTCGTGGTCGCCCGGATCAACCCGCTCCGCTTCAAGCGCGGTGCCAAGGCGGAGTTCGACGAGACGATCGAGAAGATGACGGCCTCGGCGCGGCGCTTCGACGCGGCCAGGGTCAAGGCCGATCAGGTGGCGCGTGCCTCGGGGCCGCCGGAGGACTCGGCCTCGTAAGCCGATTACCACCGCCGCCAGCGCCACCTGTCCACGGAGCACGTGCCCGGTCCCGCCAGTGCCACCGCCAGCAGCGCCGCGATGTAGAGCAGGTTGATCTCGTAGCCCGGCGGCCCGAAGACCGGGCCGGACGGGGTCAGCCCGATCGTATTGACCGCGCTGAAGCCGTAGCGGAGCTGGACCGTGAACATCGCCACGAGCATGGAGACGATGAGCGGGACGCTCGCGATCGCCACGAAGGCGCCCACCAGGATTGCCAGGCCGCCGAATACCTCGACGAGGGTGACCACCCAGGCCGTCGCGGTCGGAAGCGGAGCGCCGATCTGATCGAGCAGTTTCCCGAAGTTCCCGGGCCCCCGGCTCCACTTCGCCACTCCATGGGCGATGAAACCGAACCCGACGATGAGCCGGAGCGGGAGCACTGCCCAGCGGCGCGGCAACTCGCCGTTCCGTGACTCCATCATGACGGCATCCTCGAGGTGATCCGCGGTCCGTGCCGCACCCGACATCCAGGCGCGCTGCCGGCCGCGCTGTCGGGCCTCAAACGACGCCGAGCCCCCTTCGGATCCTTCTTGGTCAGGGCGGGGACTCTCCGGGAAGGGTCCGCAGGGTGACCATCGGGTCATGCAGCGCCGCCTCGATCACCGCCTCGAGCTCAGCCACTTCGCGCCGGCGGCATTCCTGCTTCAGGTCCTCGACGTCTTCCGCGAGAAACCGACCCAGAAAGGAATCCAGGGTGATCTCGAAGGCAGGCAGCTCCTTCTTGGCCGCGGTGTTGGAGTAGAACGCGAGGACGGCGCGATCGTCGAACCGGTAAAACGAGAATGTGGGATACCGGCTGAAGAGCCAGACCGGCACGGGCTTCCCGAACTCCTGCGAGAGCCGCGCGAAGTAGCGGTACGCGTCCACCACGAGCGCGGGGATCAGGGGCCCGTCCTCGAAGTGCCGGCCGAGCGAGTACATCAGCTCGTGGCTCTCGAGGTCGGGGAGAAACACCTCGATGGCCGTCCCCTCTCGGCCGAGGAACGACTTGATCGCCGCGTCGTGATTCTCGCGCCAGCGCCGGGAGTGGATGAAATAGAGCTCCATCCGGGTGGAGGAGCCGATGAGATCCTCGAACCGCTGCACGAACCCGCTGAAGGGCTCGACCCGGACGATGCCGGACGGAGTGTCGCTCTCGGGCCTCATGACCCCGAAGATGCCACCCGTCCCGCAGGGCGGGCAAGCGTGTGCCTCAGTGCGACCGCACCGCCGCCCCGAGCGACTCCTGCCCCACGAGCTGCTCCGGCCGGAGCTCGAGCACCAGCTCCCCCTGGCCTGACGCCACGGCGCGCACCAGCAGCGCGTGGGGGGCGGCGCGGACGCCGAGCACCCGGCCCGAGCTGACGTCCATCCCGAGGTGAACGCCGTCGGCCAGATCGCGGTTGAGATTCTGCTCCAGCAGGTCGCGACCATCGGCCAAGGCGGGACCGAGCTTGATGCGCACCCGAGTCCGCAGAAAGTCCTCGATCTGGCCGCCTGCCAGCCAGGCGAGGGTGCCCGTCATCAGATCGCGCGTCCCCACGTCGTACACCAGGTCGGGCATGTACAACCTGGCGGTGGCCGTGTCGTAGGCCGGGTGCCCCACCGCGTAGAGCACGCCGCGCACCGAGCCGTGCACCGCCAGCCCCACGGCGACGCGTCCGTCGCCCACACCCAGGAGCTGCAGGCTGTCGAGCACGAGCCGCTGGCGCGCCACCTTGATGATGGTACCGCGCAACTCCCTGGTGAGAATGCTGCTGGCCACGTCGTAGGGTATCCGCCCTTCGGTGAGCAGGTGCAGCACCGGAGGTCGCGAGGTGGAGTCCTGCGGCGGGGGCATGGGTGGAGGCGCCGCGTCCGGCCTGGGGCCGCCGATCACGCGCGGGTTGGCCGACAGCCCGAGCGTGGTGACGAGCGTGTCGCCCCGCATCCGGAGCAGGCCGATCCGGACGGTGGATGGGTGGATCACCAGCCAGAGGCTGTCGGTGAGCTTGAGCGGCGAGCCCAGGATGTCCCACAGCCGGCGCGACTCGCCGGGCAGATCGAATGCGGCGATCCGCGCATCCAGGCCGGCAAGCTTCCGCTGCAGTGCCTCCTGCGCCGCGTCCATCACCTTGTCCGTCACGTCCACCTTGAGGAAGGTGACCTTGCACCGGTCGCGCCTGGAGAGCGGGGTGACGACGGCACGGGTGCGCGGGCGGAGGGTCCAGCCACTCGTGAGCTGGACGGTGGTCGCGACCGTCAGCCGGGCGCGGGGCTGGTCGTCGTCGTCGCCGCACTTGGCGCTGATCTCGGGGAGCACCGGCGGGTTGTACCAGGCATGCACCCGGTAGCGTACGTCGGCCTGAAGCACAGCGGTGCGGCCGTTGACGCGGAGGCTGAACGGCCCGCGCTCGGCCGTGTAGGCGTAGTGCAGCCGCTCCTTGCCCGGCACCTCGTGCCGCTCCTCGAGGGTGCCCAGCGTGGTGGGCACCTCGGACTCGAGCCAGTGCATGGCCGGGCCCAGATCGTAGCGTACGGGGACGTCGAGATAGGAGGTCGGAACCGGGGGCAGCGAGTCCACCCACACCGCGGTGGCCCGAGGCATGGGGGGCGCCACCTTTTCCGACCCGCAGGCTGCGGCCGCGCCAAGGCCGGCGAGGAGTGCGCAGCGAAGCCCTGTGGTCGAAACCATGGCGCGCCTCCCGGTGGGCGTGCAGGCGTGTGTGGGCTGGCGGAACGGACGATTTCAAGGTCGCGGGCGTGGAGGGGCCGGGCCATGACGGGGATCACGCCGTCCAGGACTCGTGACGCCCATCACAGGGAGGTGCCGGGCAACAGTGCGGAGGCCGCAGTATCTTGCGCGCAGCAACGCTGTCTCACTCAAGCGAGCGCAACGGAGGAGCAGAGCATGACCGCTTCACACTGGACCCCCGCCATCGCGGTCCTCGCGCTGGTTGCCGCGTGCGGCGGGCGCGACGCCCGCGCCCCCGCGGCAACAGCCGATACGGCTGCGACCGGCACTCCCGCCGCCGACACGACCGCCGGGGCCGGCGCACCTTCCAAGGTCGAAGGCTTCCAGAACCCCGAGTCGGCCAGATACGACGCCGAACTCGACGTGTGGTACGTGTCCAACGTCAACGGCTCGCCCGTCGCCAAGGACGGCAACGGCTACATATCCCGCCTTCACGGCGACGGCACCGTCGATTCCATGAAGTGGATCGTCGGCGGCGCCAGGGGCGCCACCCTCAACGCGCCCAAGGGGCTGGGGCTGCAGGGCGACACGCTCTGGGTGGCCGACGTCGATGTCGTCCGCGCGTTCAACCGCCGCACCGGCGCGCCCGTGGCCTCGGTAGACCTCAAGGGCAAAGCCAAGTTCCTGAACGATCTGGTGGTCGGCCCCGACGGCGTCTACATCACCGATACCGGCGTCGAGAGCAGTGGTGGCGGGATGAAGCACACCGGCCCCGACCAGGTGTTCAACATCGGTGCCGGACACAAGGCGACCGTGGCACTCGCGTCCGACAGCCTCATGGGCCCGAACGGGATCGCCTGGGACGGCGGGCACGGGCGCTACGTGATCGTGCCGTTCGCCGGCACCGTCGTCCGCGGGTGGACACCCGGAAGCAGGACCGTCACCTCGCTCGGCACGACGGCCGGGCAGCTCGACGGGGTCGAAGTGCTCGACTCCAGCCGGCTCCTCATCACGAGCTGGGCGGACTCGAGCCTGTTCGTGCTGCAGGATGGGAAGTCCACCACCGTCGCCGGCGATCTGCCGTCGCCCGCCGACATCGGGATCGATACGAAGCGCCACCGGGTCGCCATTCCGCTGCTGATGGAGAACCGGGTGGAGTTCAGGAGCCTGCCATGACCAGCGCCGACGGTCGCGGGCGCCTGCGCGGTGCCGCAACGTACGCCGTCGTGGCCGCGCTCGCGGCAGCGGTGGGCGGCTCGGTGGCGTGGATGGCACGCGGCCGCCAGCCCGCTCGGCACGACCCGGTCACGACGCACGGCGAGTGGGTGAAGATTCCCCGGGGCGCGGACACGGTCCGGGCGTATATCGCCTACCCGGAGCGGAAGTCGAAGGCGCCGGCCGTGATCGTGATCCACGAGATCTTCGGCCTCACCGATTGGGAGCCGACCGTGGTGGACCGGCTGGCGAAGGAGGGGTTCGTGGCCATCGTTCCCGATTTGTTGTCCTCGAAGCACGGGCGGAGCCCCGCCGACGCGGACTCCGGCCGCAAGCTGGTGGCGGAGCTCGAGCCCGAGCGCGTTACCGCCGACCTCGATGCCACCTACGGCTACGTGAACGCGCTCCCCGCGGTGCTCAAGGACGATATCGGCACCATCGGGTTCTGCTGGGGCGGCGGCCAGAGCTTCCGCTACGCCACCAACAACCCGAACCTCCGCGCCGCCGTCGTCTGCTACGGACCTGCGCCCGACTCCGCGGCGATCCGCCGGATCCAGGCGCCGGTGCTCGGCATCTACGGCGAGAACGACGCGCGGATCACCGCGGCCTTGCCGAACGTCGTGGCGGAGATGCAGTCGGCCGGGAAGACCTTCGTGCACGAGATCTATCCCGGCACCGGCCACGGCTTCCTCAAGCCGGGGCGCGAAGGGTCGGACGGGCCGCAGGTGGAGCGCGCATGGAAGCGGATTCTCCAGTTCTTCCACGCACGGCTCGGCAAATGAAGACCATCGCCGGCGTGCTGCCCGCGCTGCTCTTCGCCGCCGCGGCGACGCTCGCGGCGCAGGAGGGCCCCGCTCGGCCGCACGATCCCCTCCGCTACGACATCACCATCGTCACCAGCGATACCGGTGCCTACCTTCTCGGCGAGGTCGAGACCGGCTGGCGTCTCGAGTCCGTCAACCCGGTCGAAATGGAGCTCGATTCCACGATGGACGTGATCCGCGTGCTGGTGGACGGCCAGCCCAACACGCGGCTCTCGCGCACGATGTACTCGCGCGACAGCGCCCTCGTGGTGGTGCCCCACGGGAAGGCGCCCGGCGACACGCTCACGACCCGCGTCCGCTATCATGGCTATCCCTCGGGCGGCTTCCACGTCGGTCCCGACCGGGCCGGCGCCCGCGCGCTCGCGGGGAGCACCGTCGGAACGACGGCCCGGCTCTGGCTGCCCGTTCCGACCGGCACCATCGGGCGGGCGACCGTCACCTGGAACGTGCAGGCGTCGGAGGGTCAGCGCGTCGTGGCCAATGGCGTGCTCACGGGGATCGATACGCTCAATTACGGCCACAGCACCTGGCACTTCCGAATGGATGTGCCGGTGCCCCTCGATGCGCTGGCGGTCGCGGCCGGACACTACGCCGTCACGACTCTGCCGCACCCGGGCTGCACCAGGGCGTGCGTGCCGGTGACGCTCTGGACCACGCCGGCGGACTCCGCGGCGGCGGTTGCCGGCGCGTTCCGTCGCGCGGGAGAAATGGTGGACTGGCTGAGCGGCTTGCTGGGGCCGTTTCCCTATCCGGGCCTCGCGCACGTCTCGGCGATCCTGGCGCCTATCGGGCACGCGGGGGCTTCCGTCGTGCTCTACGACCAGGCGCGCGTGCATGGCGGGCAGCTCGGCGAGCGTGAGGTGGCACGGGCCACGGCGGCACAGTGGTTCGGCGACGCCGTGAGCGAGTCGGGCCCGCTCTCCGAGCGGCCCTCGAGCGCGGTAGCCGTCTACCTGGCCGCGCTCTGGGCGCATCATGTGGGTGTCAAGGGCCCCGCCGTCGCACCCACGCGCCAACTGAGTGCGATCCAGCAGCTCCACCGGAGTGTGGGCGACTCCACGTTCTTCCGCGGACTCCGGCGCTACCTCGCGGCCCACCGGAACGCCACCGCCGCTCCGGGCGACTTCGAGCGCGCGATGTCCGAAGCGGCCGGGCGGCCGCTGGACTGGAAGTTCAGTCGGGCGGTAGGCACCGGGCAATGAAGCTGCCGGCCGTACCATGGACGGCGCCCGCGCTCGCGCTCGTTGCCGCGTGCGGGGGTACGCTGCCGCCGCTCCGGGGGCAGATGGAGGTGGGGCGCGACTCGTACGCCGTGTTCGTGGGCGGCGGCGCTCCGGCGGGCGGGGATCTCTACGCGGTGCGCACCGAGGGGGGGCCCGCGGTGCAGATCACCTTCACCCCGGTGGGCGAAATGCGGCCGGCGCTCTCGCCCGACGGCGGCATGGTGGCTTTCATCCGCGGCGAGTCGCTGCGCGACTCCACGCCGGGCACGGTCTGGGTGCTGAACCTGATGAGCGGCGCCGAGCGCGAGATCGAGCTGCCGCGCGGAGCAGGGGTGCCGGCGCAGGTAGGCTGGGCCCCGGACGGACGCTCGCTGGTGGTGAGATCCGCCGCGGGGCTCTACCGGTCCGCCGCGCCGCCGGCAGAGTCGGCGCTCCGTCCCGTGCCGCCCGCCGAGCGTGCCACGGCCGAGTCGAGCCTGGCGGTACTGCTGGGCCGGCCGGCGTTTGCGCGAGTGGTGCCGTGCCCGGGGGCAGCCGGGATCTGCGTGGCGGCGGACACCGGCGCCCCCGGTCTGCTGGCGCGCGACGCGCACGGGGCCTTTCGCTGGGGATCGGACTCCGTCGCCTACTTCCGCGGCGATGGCGGCGAGGTGGAAATCCGGCCGGTAGGCCCCGGACGGGCCCGCCTGCTCCGGCTGGAGAATCCGCCGCGCCGGGTGCGGGAGATGACGGTGTTTGTGGGGAGGGGCGAGACGGTCAGGCGGTCGGACGCTCGAACACGGCGCAGGAGTGTCAGCCTGAGCGAGGCGAGGGATCTATCTCGCCTGGCCCGAGCTCGGCCGGACTAGATCCCTCGCTTCGCTCGGACTGACAGTCGACAGTTGCCACAACGCTGCCCGCCTGCCCACCCGCCCGACCCCCGCCTCACCGCTGCGCTATCGCGTCCCACCCCGCCTCGAGCGCCATCGCGACCGAGGGGGAGTCCACCGCCCAGGCGCGCGAGCCCACCCGCTCGGCCACGAACGCCACCAGCGCGAGCCACACATCGGTCCAGAGGTCCGGCGGCCCCTGGCGCACCTTCCCTTCTGACCGGCCGGCCGCCATCACCTGCTGGAGCGCGCCGCGGAACTCCCGCTCCGACTCGCGGCTCCGTTCGTCCAGGTGCTGCTCGTCGCGTTGGCGGAGGAGCATGCGGGTGAGCGGAGCGTCGCGGGCCGCCGTTTCCAGCAGCCGCTGCGCGATCTGGCGCAGCCGGCGTGGCGCGGGCTGCTCGCCCTCGGTCTCCCGCACGACCGCCGTGCCCCAGCGCTGCGCGTTGCGGAACACCTCGTTGAGCAGATGCTCCTTGCCGCTGAAGTGGCGGTAGATCGTGCCTTCGGCCACGCCGGCGCGGGCGGCGATGGCGGGCGTCGTGGTGGCCCGGAATCCGACGGTGGTGTACAACTCGAGTGCTGCTCGAAGCAGCCGCTGACGGGTAGCTTCACCGTCGCGGCGGGTTGGCTGGGGAGAAGTCATGACGAAGAATAGTCCTCGTCACCGTTGAATCGCGACCCCGACCGGCGATATCTTCCGGGGCTTTTTCTCCGTCACTCTTCCGCGGGGTCGTCGATGAAAATGCTGGTCCTCGGTGCCGGTCTGCAGGGGTGCGCCTGCGCGTACGATCTCCTCCAGAGTCCCGCGGTCGGCGGGGTCACGCTGGCCGATCTTCGGCCGGACCACCTGCCGCCGTTCCTGGCGGGGGACTGGGGCGGCCGCCTCACCACGGTCCGGCTCGACGTCACCGACGCCGTGGCGGTGCGGGAAACGCTCCGCGGCCATACCGCCGTGATGAGCGCGATCCCCTATTACTACAACGGCCCGATGGCCCGGGCGGCCGTCGAGGCCGGCTGTCACTTCGCCGATCTCGGCGGCAATACCGAGATCGTGTTCGAGCAGAAGAAGCTCGACGATCAGGCGGTGGCGAAGGGTGTCTCGATCATCCCCGACTGCGGCCTGGCCCCGGGAATGGTCAACATTCTGGCCGCCGAGGGGATCCGGCGCCTCGACCGCGCGCAGCAGGTCAAGATCTATGTGGGCGGCCTGCCGCAGCATCCCGAGCCCCCGCTCAATTACCAGATCGTCTACTCGCTCGAAGGCGCGCTCGACTACTACACGACGCCCTCATGGGTGCTCCGCGACGGTAAGCCCATCCAGGTGGACGCGCTGAGCGAGCTCGAGGCGGTGGACTTCCCGGATCCGGTCGGTACGCTCGAGGCGTTCCACACCGGCGGGGGCATCAGCACACTCCCGTTCGCCTACGAGGGCAAGGTGGACGTAATGGAGTACAAGACCCTGCGCTATCCGGGGCACGCGGCCATCATGCGGCCCATCCGGGAACTGGGGCTGCTGGGCGCGAAGCCGATCGAGGTGAAAGGGAAGCCCGTGGTCCCGCGCGACGTGTTCATCGCCGCGGTGCACCCCAGGCTTCACAAGCCCCAGGGGCAGGATCTCGTGGCGCTCCGCGTGTCGGTCACGGGGCAGAAGGGCGGCAAGCCGGCCAGAGTGGCCTTCAGGCTGATCGACCGCTACGACGCGGTGCACGGCATCAGCGCCATGATGCGCACCACCGGATACTCGCTCTCGATCACCGGACAGATGCAGGCGAACGGGCGGATCGCGCTCAAGGGCGTGCACACGCCCGACGAGGCGGTCCCGTTCGGGCCCTACGTGGAGGAGCTGGGAAAACGCGGCGTCCGCATCGAGGAACTCTAACCGCCGGCGGGCTGTTATCCCCCGTCTCCAACCAGGGCTGGTCGATGCTGGATTTCAGGACGCTGTGGGACAACGCGCTGACGTTCGACGCCTTCCTGGGGGCCAGCACGAAGCACAAGGGGCTCTGGGAAGGGCTGTACGGCATTTCCCGGATCCCGGCCTGGGCGGCGAGCGCGGTTCCCGCGGATGCCCGTCGGAAGCTCCTCGTCATCGCCGAGGACTGGTGCGGCGATGCCTCCAGCACCGTGCCTCTCCTGGCCCGGCTCGCGTCCGAGGTGCCGGGGCTCGAGCTCCGGATCATCCTGCGCGACCAGCACCCGGCCGTGATGGACCGCTATCTCACCAACGGTTCGCGCTCGATCCCCATCGTCATCGTTCTCGATGACGAGTACAACGAGGTGGGCCACTGGGGCCCCCGCCCCCGGCAGCTCCAGGCGTGGGTGATGGAGAACCGGAATGCGATGCCCAAAGAGCAGCTCTATCCGCAGGTGAGGCAGTGGTACGCGCGGGACCGTGGGGAAACCACGCTGCGGGAAGTGCTGCAGGCGGCGGGGCTGGCGGTGGGGAGAGCGGCGTAGCCCGCTCTCCGCTCACCCTCCGACTGCCGTTAGAACATCCACCCATTCCCGATGGTGAATGTGAAGCCGTCGGGCCCGCCTGCGAAATTGAACGTGAAGATCGTCGACCGGAGCAGCCTGAGCGCGATTCCGCCGCCCGCGCCGACCTTCATGTCTTCCGTGGTCAGCCTGAACGACTCCTGCTCGAACACCCGCCCCGCATCGAGAAACGCCAGCAGGCTCACCGCGCCCAGGTCGCCGAAGGGCAGCAGGTCGTGGCGCACCTCGAAGTTGCCGAACAGCGTTCCCCTGCCCGTCAGCCGCCCGTAGTCGAGCCCGCGGTTGGAGTTCTGTCCGCCGAGCACCGGGATGAGCGACTCCCAGCCCGGGATCGCGAACCGGCTGTCGAGAGACGGCGTTCCGCCCATCCCCGAGCCGGCGATCCGTGCGGCCAGTACCGTCCCCTCCCGCACCTGCAGATACCCGCGCAGCACGACATACTGCCGGGTATATCCCTCCCCGCCGCTTCCCACCTGCGATCCGGCCTCGAGCAGCAGTCCCTGGTGGGTGTTGTACTCGTTGTCACGCGTGTCGTAGATCAGCGCCAGCCGTCCCGACACGTCGTCCTGCTTCAGCTCGCCGGACGGAAACTCAGTCGCGAAAATGGATGGACCGGGCAGCGACGTGAAGTTCGCGTGCTGCACCTCGCCCAGCAGGGCGGCCTGAAACGGGCCCCGAATCCGGCGGGTCACCTCGACCGCGGCCCGGTAGCGGGTGCGGCGCAGCCGGTAGAGATACGGATCGTCCGGGCCCACGGCGTCGCCGTCGTAGGTGGTCCCGTTCCCCAGCCCGAAGTAGCCGTAGCGGCTCTGCCGTTCGGCCACAGCCTGCGCCGAGAGGCGCCAGCCGTCCCACAGCCCGGGCGCCTTGAACTGCACGGAGGCGAAGCGGCTGCCGCGCGTGGAGATCCCTGCGTCGGCGTTCACCGCCGCGGTGTAGGTGGTCCGCGCTTCGTACTCGGCGGGCTGCCAGTGGCGTACCCGGAAGTTCAGGACCGGAGTGTCGTTGGCTCCGCCGGTCAGGTAGGGGAACCAACTGGTGCGCCACCGCGCGCCGGGCGTCGCGGCGGCGGTGTCCGCCGGCTGGGGCGCTGCCTCCACCTGGGGCACCTGCGCGGCCAGCACCGGCGCCCAGACCGACAGGAGAAGCACGAACCCGTGCGCGCGCAATGAGCCACGCGAGACACTCTCCGGCATGCACTGCCTCCGTGGAACGACAGGGTAGGGAGGACCACGGGTCGGGAAACAGCCGGGATTTACGAGGGGGCTGGGCGGAAGTCAACACGGGTGTTGGTCGGGCGGTCAGGCGGTCAGGACGGACAGACCCAGGCGGCGCGAGGACGCGGTGGACCCGGAGGGAGCGTCAGTGCGCGTTCGGGTCCCTGCGCAATCTCCAACGACGAAGCGCTCTGCAGCGACCGGAGGGTCCGCCGCGTCCTCGCGGCCGCCGGCACGCATGCCCACGAGCCCATTCGTACGCGCCGGCGGGCGGGATAGATTCAGTCAGCCGCCGGATTGCCTGTACGAGCCGGCCTTCACGCGTGACTGGAGCCGACATGACCCGATTGATCTTCTGGGACGTCGACACCCTGTACGACTTCATGCGCTCGGACGGCAAGCTCTACGTGCCGGGCAGCGAAGAGATCATTCCTGCGCTCGAAGCGTTGACCGGCTTTGCCCATACGCACCGAGTGCCGGTCGTCGCCTCCGCCGACAACCACGAGTCGTCGGACGCCGAGATCAGCGATACGCCCGACTGGAGCACCACCTTTCCGCCCCACTGCATGCGGGGCACTCCCGGCCAGCTGAAGATCGCGGAGACCGCGCTCAAGGATCCGCTGGTCATCGAGCCCGAACTGGAGGATCCCGGAGCGCTGTCGCACCGGATCCTGGCGCACCGGGGAGACTTCCTGCTGCACAAGCGCACGGTCGACGTCTTTACCAATGCGAACGTCCAGACACTGCTGCGCACGCTCGAGCCCGAGGCGATCGTCATCTATGGAGTGGCCACGGATTTCTGCGACCGGTACACGGTCGAGGGACTGCTGCGGCACTCGCCCAGATCCGAGCTGTTCCTGGTGACGGACGCCATCCGCGCCATCTATCCCGAGAAGGCGGACCCGCTTCTGCAGAGCTGGCGCGAGCGCGGCGTGCAGGAGGTGACCTCGGCCGGCATCCTCTCCGGCCGAGCACTCGAGCGCTACCTGGCGATCAGCGTGTGATGCAGGGCACAGCGGCCCCTCCCCGGCGCCCTATTTTCGTGTCTAGTGGGAGTAGGACCGAACGGCACTTTGCGAGACGTCCGATAAAACCCTGAGCTCCCTGCTCTGTGGCCGGGCGGGCCATTCGATCCCCTGCTCTCGCTGTTTCTTCCCATCACTCCCCCCTTCTTCAATCATCTCGCGGGAACGGGCATTCGTGCCCGTTCCACCCACCTTTTTATCACCAAGTGTGACCCGGGGCACCGACCCGCCGGCGGTGCGGCTCGATGTTGCTGTCCGTCTACTCACTCGGGAGACGACACCATGCCGCGCGGCGACAAGTCGGCGTACACCGGCAAGCAGAAGCGGAAGGCTCACCACATCGAGGAAGGTTACGAGGACCGGGGAGTCTCGCAGGACGAAGCGGAACGGCGAGCCTGGGCCACGGTGAACAAGGAATCCGGCGGCGGGAAGAAGAGCGGCTCGGGCCGGGGCAAGAAGACCAGCAGGAGCTCCTCGCGGAAGGGCGGGCGCGCCGGTGGACGCGCCTCAGCCTCGCGGCCCAAGTCGGCCCGCTCGGCATCGGCCCGGAAGGCCGCGGCAACTCGGAAGCGGAACGCCGCGGGCGGGAGCCGGAAGCGGTCCTCGTCCGGCAGCGCGCGTAAGAGCTCGTCGCGCAAGAGCACCTCCCGGAAGAGCACCTCCCGCAAGAGTGCTTCGCGGAAGAGCACGGGAAGCCGCGCCAAGCGGTCCGGCAGCCGGAGCAAACGCTAGCGCGAGGGAACTTGGAAGTCGCCGCGTGTGAACGCGTTGCGCGCGCCGGGGTGATTCAGTTCACATCCGGAGCGGCCCCGGCTTCACAGCGTGGCCCGGGTAGACGGTCCCATCGTAGCTCCGTCGGGTGAGGTGCCCGGCCCCTGCCGCGCGACGGTGCACGGCGGGTACCGTCTACACCGGAGTATGTATGTCGATCCTGAAACGAACCACAGTTCCGGCGATCGTGGCTGCCGCTGCCCTGTTCGCGGCCATGCCGGGAACGGCGGCGGCGCAGACGGGGGTCAGCCTCGTCCCCTGGGCCGGTGCCTACATCCCCACCAAGAACTCCGTGTCCGACCTCGACAACGCCTTGAGCCGCGACGTAAGTGTCATCGGCGGCGCGCGCCTCACCTTCTGGGGTACCGGCAGGCTGGGCTTCGAGGCGGTCGGCGGCTACGCGCCCGCCAAGATCTCGGGGACCACCATCAACGAGAAGAACACCGACCTGCTGGCCGCGAGCGCGCGCCTGCTGCTGGCCCTGAGCCCGGTCACCAACCCCGTCGGCTTCTATATCGCCGCCGGTCCGGCACTTCTCACCCGGGGCAAGAATCCGCTGGACGACGACAGGAGCAAGACCGACTTCGGCGCCAACCTGGGTGCCGGATTCCGCTTCGCGCTGAACCAGTCGGGCAGCACGGCGCTCCGGCTCGATCTGGAGGACTACATGTACAACGGCGACTTCGGCGGCGGGGACTCGTTCCAGAACGATCTCGTCACGTCACTCGGTCTGTCGATCTCGCTGGGAGGCAACGCGGGGGGCAACGACTAGCTCACGGCGGATCACCCGGGCAATCACGAGGGGGCATGACATGCGTCATGCCCCCTTTGCTTCGCTCAGGCTGCCTCGCTCGCTCCGCGCCGCGAGCGTGTGCCGGAGCGCTTCCGCCAGTGCCGGTGCGGTAAACGGCTTCGCCAGGAAGGCGACGTTCTCCTGCACCACACCCTGCCGGAGCACGACGTCGGGGGTGTATCCGGACATGAACAGCACGGCGAGCCCGGGTTGGGCCACCGTGAGCTCCTCGGCGAGCTCGCGCCCGCTTCCACCCGGCATGACGACGTCCGTCAGAAGCAGGTCGATCCGACTGCCGGCCTCCCCGGCTCGGGCCCGGCCTTCCGCGGCGCTTCCCGCCGACACGACGGAGTAGCCCAGCTCCTGCAGCATTCGGAGGGTCACTCCCCGGACGGTCTCGTCGTCCTCCACCAGCAGGATGGTCTCTCTGCCGGATCGGATTTCCGGAGCGGCTGCCGTGCCCGGCGCGCGGGCGCGGGCTCCATCCCGAGGCAGGAGCACGGTAAACCGGCTGCCCTGGCCCGGCTCGCTCTCGACCATGATGTGGCCGTCCGACTGCTTCACGATCCCGTAGCACATCGCCAGGCCGAGGCCGGTGCCCGCGCCCGGCGGTTTGGTGGTGAAGAACGGTTCGAAGATGTGGGCCTGCACCTCCGGCGTCATGCCGACGCCGGTGTCCTCCACGTCCAGGGCCACGTAGCTCCCCGCGCGGGCCTCGGGGTGCAGGCGTGCCGCCTCCTCGGTGAGCGCGGTCTCGCGGGTTCGCAGGCGCAAGGCGCCTCCCGAGGGCATCGCGTCCCGCGCGTTGGCGACGAGGTTGAGCACCACCTGCTCCAGTTGGCCCGGATCCACCCGGGTCGGAGCGAGTGGCTCCGCGAGCTCCGCCGTCACCTCGATATCCTCGCCCACCAGCCGGCGCACCATCGGGGTGAGCGCGGCGACGGTCGCGTTGAGGTCGACCGAGGTGGGCACCACCATCTGCCGCCGCGCATAGGACAGAAGCTGTGATGTCAGCGCCGCCGCCCGCCGCGCGGCCCGCTCCACTTCGGCCAGATCCTCGTGCACCACCGCGTCCGGAGGCAGTCGCCGCTTCACGAAGCCGAGGTAGCCTATGATGCCGGTCAGGAGGTTGTTGAAGTCGTGCGCGACCCCGCCGGCCAGGTTGCCGATCGCCTCCATGCGCTGGGATTGGATGAGCTGGTGCTCGATCCGACGCTGCTCCGTCACGTCCTGCGCCACGCCGATCAGGCGCACCGCGTCACTGGCCTCGTCCCGGAAGATCTGGCCGCGGAGCGCCGTCCAGCGCTCCTCCGCCTCGGGCGCGGCGGCGCGAAACTCCACCGCGAATCCGGCGTGGCTGGCGAGCGCCGATCGCATCCGCTCGGCCACGGCGTCGCGATCGTCGGGGTGCACCCGATCCAGCAGCCCGGCGAACGACGGATCGCCGCCGCGCGGGAGGTCCACGATCCAGGTTTCCATCTTTGCCGCTTCCAGGGCTAACCGGAGGCGCGCCTCGCCCTGCCGGAGCGCGCCCTGCTGCGCCGCGACCGTCGCGACCATGTGGTTGAACGCGTCGGTGAGCGCGCCGATCTCGGCGCCCTGCCCGGTCGGCACCCGGAGGCGGTATTCCCCGGTTTCCGAGATCGTGCGGGCCGTGCCGGCGAGCGCCAGCAGCGGCGCCGACACGGAGCGGCCCAGCATGCCGAGCAGCAGGACGCTCGCGGTGCCGAGCGCGAGCAGGACGACGGCCGCCATGATCCCGTACTGCGGCAGGCGCTGCCAGAGCGGGGGAACGTCGTACTGCAGCGTGAGCCAGCCGACCAGTTGGCCGTCGACCTCCATCCGGTCGACCAGGACGAGGCGGTCGGGAAGAAAGCGGACACCGGCCCGAAGCTCCGTCGGGGCCGGGGGCGCCCCGGCAGAGGCGTACCGCGCCACGATGACGCCGTCGGGCCCGAACAGGGTGGCCGAGAGAATCTCCGGCCGAGTGCGAAGGGTGGCGAGGTTCTCGGCGGCCGCCTCGCGGTCCTTGAACTGGAGCGCGGCGATGCTGTTGGCCCGGATGAGGTCGGCCTGGGTCCGGGCGTCGCGCACGGCACGCGGCCGGAAGGTGGTCACCTCGTAGAGCACCACCGCGCCGCCCGCCAGCAGCAGGGCGATGATCGACGCGACGCCGATGAGCAGCGCGACCTTCTGCCGGATCGGCCGGTTCAGGAGCCAGGCCATCAGCGGGCCTCGGCCGGCCCGCCGCTCACGCGCGTGGCGAGCGCGAGCACGCGCGAGCTGATCTGCAGCCCGGCCCGGCGCACCGCGCCGGCGTCGATCTCGAAGCGAAGGGTCTCGTCCACGAGCACGAACGCAACCATCCCGCCGAAGCCCAGGAACTCCGGGCCGTCCCCGACGGTCAGGGTCGGCGAGTGACGCAGCGCGGCGAGCCAGGCCCGGGCCTCGCGCGCTCCGCCCGCCACGAACGCGATGTGACAGTCGCCGGCCTGAGCGGGGGCATCGGGCTCGAGCACGCGGATCGGCCGTCCCCGTGAGCGGCGGCCCTGGACGCTCTGCCGCACGACACCTCCGAAGGAGTTCTCTCCCAGCACACAGAGATTCACCGGCGCATCGGCACCGGCGAAGGTGCCCGCCGGCCAGTCCACGTAGCGGGTGAAGTTGAGCAGGTAGGCCGCCTTTACCGCCTGCTCCGGGGCGGCGGGCGAGGTCTGCGCGCGGGCCGGGACGACGGGGGCGGCCGTGCACCCCAGCGCCACGAGCCAGCGGGCGACGAGGAGCGTGCCGGGCCCCGGCCTCAGAAGCGCCATTCGAGCTGCAACTCGCCGCGGCGCTGGATTTCCCGCTGCGGCTGGCTCCAGAACTCCGGGTGCTGCGCGTGGAGCAGGTCGCGGCCCACCAGCGAGAAGGTCAGCCCCGGGCGCGCGCTCCAACCGAGCCGCGCGTCGGCCTCCGCATACCCGGGGACACGCGGCTGCGGCAGCACACCCACGTAGCGTAGCGCCAGGTCCATCTCCAAGCCACGCGGCAGATTGAGGGATGAGCGAAGCGCCGCCTGGTGCTCCGGGTTGTAGCCCGGGTTGACGTTGGGGAAACTGCCGGGCGGCGCGTCATCGGTGGGCTGGATCGCCATCTTGAGCAGCGTATAGCTCCCCTGGAGCCGCAGCGCGGGATGCGGCTGCCAGGTGGCGGCGACGGTCCCGCCGTAGGCGTGGCCACGCGCGTCGTTGTCCACCCGGAGCGGCTGGACCACGTTGCCGTCCACCACAAACGGGGAGAGCGGGGTGATCGAGCGGATCCGGTCGTACCACCCGTAGTAGAGCGACAGGTCGGCGGAGAGCGTGGGATGCACCAGGACCCGATAGCCGCCCTCCAGTGATACCAGCTCCTCCGACTCGAAGTCCTCGTTGCCGTCCACCCGCACGACCGTGAGCGGCGATGTCGGGAGCACCTGCGTGACGAAGCGCACGTCGGCGTCCAGCCGGGACGGAATCCGGACCGCGCGGGAGACCGCGGACCATACGGTGTGTCGCGTGGCCGGCTGCCACAACACGCGGACGTTGGGCTGCAGCTCGAGGCCGGAGAGGTCGTTGTGCTCGAGTTTGGCGCCGAGGGTGAGATACCAGCGCTCGGGGGCCAGCTCGATCTCATCCTGGGCGAAGCCGGTCACCAGGTGGGTCGTGCGGGCGCCGGGAACGAGGGCGGTGGGAAAGGTGCCCGAGACGGTGTCGGAGTTGATCCGGTAGCCCAGGCCCCAGACGAAGTCGTGCCGCCGGCTCAGCGGGAGCCGATACTGCAGGTCGATGTCGGCGATGTCGACCGCGATCCGGCCGTAGGAGCTGGGAAGCTTGCGGATCGAGCGGTCGTAGTAGGCCTGCACCTGCAGGTCGGAGGCCTCGCCCAGACTCCGGGACCAGCGGGCGAGCAGGTTGCCGCCATGCGTGTCCAGCTCGTCGTCGACCACCCTGGTGAACGGCGGCCCCAGCACGGCCCCGCGCACGTCCTGGCTCCCCGAGGCGGCGTACAGGTCGCCCTGGAACGTCAGCCGGTCGCGCGCCCCGGCATCCAGGTCGGCGCGAAAGCCGCCCTGGCCCTGCTGCCAGTCGTCCTCCCCGAGCTCGCCCCCGGCCAGGTGGGACGGCGCCCGATCGAGGAAGCTGCCGTAGACCCGGAGCGCGCCGCCGGCGCCGAGAGCGGTGCCGTAGCGGGCGCTTGCATTCAGGTGCTCGGCCGTCCCGGCGTGGACCGCCAGCAGCCGGCTCCGGGTGTCGGCCGCGGAGCGGGTGATGACGTTGATGACGCCGTTCACGGCGTTCGAGCCCCAGAGGGTCGCGCCCGGACCGAGGATCACCTCGATGCGGTCCACGTCCTCCATCACCACGTCCTGCACGTCCCAGAAGGTGCCGGCGAAGAGCGGGGAATAGATCGCCCGTCCGTCGACCAGCACCAGCAGCTTGTTGGGTGATTGCTCGGCAAAGCCGCGCGCCGTGATGGACCAGTCGCGCGCGGTCACCCGCGCCACCTGCAGTCCGGGGGCGAGCCGCAGCGCCTCGGGCAGCGAGCTCGCGCCGGAGCGGCGGATGTCCTCGCGGGTGATCACGAAGACGGCGGCGGTGGCGTGAGAGGCGGGCTCGGGCCGGCGGGAGACGGAGGTGATGCGGATCCGGCCGAGCTCTTCGATGTCGAGATCGGCCACGTCGGAGGCTCCGGGCGCCGGCTGCTGCGCCCGGGAGGGCCGCGGAGCGGCAAGGGCGGCCCAGGCCGCGAAAGCGAGCGCGACCGACCCGCGCCGCCTCAGCAATTCTGCAGGAGGCTGGCTACGTGCCGCACCAGCTCGTCGGCATCGAACGGCTTCCGGAGGAAGGCTTCGGGCTGGCCGGACCGCGGCCCGCCACGGGTCAACTCCACGTCATAGCCGGAGATGTAGAGGACCGGGAGCCGGGGCCAGCGCTCGCGCAGCCGCCGGCCGAGCTCCCAGCCGTCCATCACCGGCATACGGACGTCGGTGACCACCAGGTCGAACGCGCCGGAGCCGCGCAGGGCCAGGCGGAGCGCGTCGTCGCCGTGGCGGGCGGTCCGCACCTCGTAGCCCTCTTCGGCGAGGAGTCGTTCGATGACGCCGCGAACCATCGGGTCGTCCTCGGCCACGAGGACGCGCCGCCGCGCGAGGGGGGCGGGGGAGGGTTCCGGCTCCGGCACCGGTTCGGGACGCCAGGGCTCACTCAGGTCCGGAGACTCGTCGGTGAGCAGGAATAGGGTAGGGATAACGACTCCGACGGGGCGAGGCGACGCGATGAATTGCAGGGGTACGATGGATGTTACGAGGCGGCGGAATCCTGTCAAGCGGAGCGCGCCGTTCCTCCGCCGCCTCGTGCTCGCGGGGCTACAGTTTGAGGTTGACGTCGATATCCACCATGAGCGCTGGTGGCGTGTCCTCGAATATCACCCGACGGTCCACCGTGCGGATGACCATCCGCTCGACCGGCCCCTTGCCCTTGCCCCGGCCATGGTTCCCGGCGCGATAGTAGACCACCTGGGCGGCCCCTACCCGCTCGACGCGCACCACGGTATAACCCTGGCGCACGAGCACGTCACGTGTGACGGTGACGGCGCGATCGGAAGAGACAGCGTAGTGCTTCTCCTTGCCCTTTCCCTGGGCATGAGCCGGTGCGACGGAGACTGTGACGGCGGCGAGGGCGAGCGCGAGGCCCGCCGCGAGGCGGCGCGGGTGCATCGTACCTCCGGGTGGGTGTGAGGCGATCGGCCGGAAGCGGGCAAGAAGCGTGCGGTGGTGGCACGCGGGAGGAACTGATGGCCGGCCGCGGGTTGGGTCGCCCCGGCGGGTGGTACTGCCGATGGTTGCAGTTCCGGAACGGAGGAGGTTGCGAGACTGGGAGGCGGAGTGCGGCTGGGAGCCGCGGTCGGAGCCGCCTCGCTCGGGCTCGCGGGAGCGCTCAGCCCTCTTTTCGCACTTCCGCCGCCGTCTTGTCCTCCCGGAGCCCCAGGTACCTCGGGTGCCGCAGCATTCCCGCCGGCGTCCACTCCCCGAACCCGATCTCCACCACCAGCCTCGGCGTGACCCACTGCACCTCGCCCGCCGGTGCCGGACCGGGCGTGAACGGCGACGTCTGCCGCTGCAGCGGCACCAGCTTCCGGTGCAGCAGCTCGAGCGCCGCCCGGTCGTAGCCGGTGCCGACCTTGCCGGCGTAGCGCAGCGCGCCATTCTCGTAATAACCCACGAGCAGCGCGCCGATGAGCTCGCGCGCGCCTTTCGGCGCGGTGTACCCGCCCACCACGAGCTCCTGCTGGTGGACGCACTTGATCTTGAGCCAGTCGGGTGATCGCGCGCTCACGTACCGACCCTCGGCGCGCTTGGCGATGATGCCTTCGGCCCCCCTGGCGCAGGCCTCGCGGAACATCGCCGCGGAGCCGGTGGTGCGGAACGGGGTGAACCGGATGGGGGCGTCGTACCAGACGACGTCGCGCAGCACCGCCTTCCGGTCCACCAGCGGGAGATTGGTGAGATCGATGCCCTCGTAGAACATGCAGTCGAACAGGTAGAGCTCGACCGGCACGCCGCTCCCGCGCGCGCGGGCCTCGTCGCGGAGCTGCATGCGGCGTTGAAGCCGGGAGAAGCTGCTCTGGCCGGTCCTAGGATCTACCGCGACGACCTCGCCGTCGAGCACCGCGTCGCCGCGGACGGCGAAGGAGAGCGTATCGACCAGCTCGGGGTAGGCCCCCTCGAGCGGCTTCCGGTTGCGGGAGAAGAGCCGGATGGTGCCACCGCTGGCGTACACCAGGACGCGCACGCCGTCGAGCTTGGGCTCGTAGATCCACTCGCCCGCGCGGGGCGGCGCGTCGGCGAGCGTCGCCAGCATCGGCGGGATCCAGCCCGGCTGCGCGCGGTAGCGGAGCCGCGCGTTGGCCGTCTTCGAAGTCGCGTCGATCCGCCGGCTCACGACGCCCTCCCGGCGCCCAGCACCTCGGCCAGGTCCTGCCGCGCGTCGAGCATCCCGTCCCACGCGTCGCCCCGGGCTTCGAGCCGGTCGGGCACGGTGTGCAGGGTGAAGTCGGTGGGATAGACGCGTTCGAGCTCGTCCCACGCGAGCGGCATGGAGACCGTGGCCGCCGCATGGCGCCGTGGCGAGTAGGGCACGGCCAGCGACTTGCCCCGGCTGTTCTGGTTGTAATCGAAGAAGATCTTGCCGGTGCGGCGGCGCACCGCCCACTCGATGGTCACCTCTTTCGGCCGCTCCTCCCGTACGTGGCGCGCGATCGTCTCCGCCACGCCGCGCGCCGCGTCGAAGTCGAGGTCGCGCACGATCGGGAGATAGAGGTGCAGTCCGGTCCGACCCGAGGTCTTGATGAACGTCACGAGGCCGAGCCCCTCGAGAATCTCCCGGATGCGAAGCGCGAGCGAGCGCACCCGGACGAACGCGCGCCGGTGCAGCTCCGGCTCCTCGCCCCGGCCCTCTCGGCCAGAGTAGAGGTACGGGTCCAGATCGAACACGATGAAGTCGGGATAGTTGAGGATCGAGCGCTCGAGCGCGGCCTCGGAGCCGGTGAACTTGCGGCTCCGCCCCGTCGCCTCGGGCTCGGGACTGGTACGGGAGAACCAGCCGTGCAGCTCGAGCCCCGCCATCTGACCGAGCCAGAGCAGCGTCGCGAGATTGTCGCACACGAGGTAGTCGCCGTCACGGTCGTTCGCGGCCGAGTAGATCTTTACCGTCCGAGCGAACGGCGGTGCCGGCTCCCAGTGCTTCTGGAAGAAGCTCTTGCCGGTGACGCCGTCGGGAAAGCGGGTGACGAAGATCGGGCGGTCGGCCAGGTGCGGTCGAATGAACGGCCACACGCGCACGAGATAACGCAGCAGGTCGCGCTTGGTGGCGCCTTTCCGGCGGCCCTGGCCGGGCCAGAGCGGCTTGTCGAGGCTGGTGACGGGTAGCTCATGGCCGTCCACCGTCAGCGTGGTGCGCTCCTCGGCGTCGGTGAGCTGATCGAGAACGGCGCTGGCGGGGCGGCGCTTCGTCATGGCTTCACCACAGAGGCACAGAGGCACGGAGGTACACGGAGACAACAACCAATTGTGTGTTCTTCGTGCACCTTCGTGCCCTCGCGGTGAAAGGCCAGGGGAGCCGCCCCGTGCGCCTCCGTGCCCTCTGTGACTCCGTGGTGAATCGGATCCACGCGCTGCATGGCGCTCAGCTCACCTTGCGCGTGCGCCGGGGCGCGCGAGTCCGCCGCCGGGCCGGTGCCTTGGCCGCGGCTCTGGCCTTGCCGCCCTTCTTCGCGGCCTCGACGCTCCGGCGGAGCGCGTCGGCCAGGTCGATCACCCCGGTCTCCCGCGCCGGCGGCGCCTTCACCACCTCGCGCCCCTCGAGCTTGGCGTCGATGAGCTGCGCCAGCGCCTCGCGGTAGTGGTCGTGGTACTCCTCGGGCTCGAACGGCTTCCGGAGCAGCTCGATGAGCGTGAACGCCATGTCCAGCTCGCGCTCGCTCACCTTCGTGTCGTCGAGATCCACCTCCGGCTGCCGCACCTCGTCCGGGTAGTACAGCGTCTCCAGCACGATCGCCCCGCTCTTGGGCCGGATGGCGCAGAGCTGCTCTTTTTTCCGGATCGTGATCGTGGCCAGCGCGGTGAGCTGTTTCCGCTCCATCGCCTGGAGCAGCAGGGCATACGGCTTCTCCGCGCGCTCGTCGGGCGCGAGATAGTAGCTCCGCTCGTAGTAGACCGGATCGATCTCCGACTCCTTCACGAACGCGGTGAGCTCGATCGTATGCCGGCTCGGGAGCGGGAGCTGCTCGAAGTCCTCATCCGTGAGCGTGACGTACTGGTCCTTGGCGTACTCGTAGCCGCGCACGGTCTCGCTCCAGGGCACCTCGACCTCGTCGGTCGGGCACCAGCGGAGCTGCTTGAGCCGGGTGCCGCAGGTGGCGTGGAGGAGGTTGAAGCTGATGTCCTTGCTCTCGGTGGCGCCGAACAGCTTCACCGGGATGCTGACCATCCCGAAGCTGATCGAGCCGCTCCAGATCGCTCTGGCCATTCGCCCTCCCCTGGCCCCGGCCCGCCGGGCCGCGTGAACGGAAGCTGCGGCGGTTTTCCACACCGCGAGCGGGATATCCACAGGATTGTCAACATAAGTTGTTGATAACTAACAACTTACGCTGACTGATAATCTAAGCTTGAAGGGGACGTTGCTGTGGGGGGAATCACACCTGACGTCAGGGCCTGGGCGCCGCCTCCGTGCCGCCCACTGCCTGCAGGATCCGCTTGAGGGCCGACGAGTCGCGGTGCCGCGACTGGGTGTCGAGGCTGTCGGACCCGGGAAGCACGGGCGCGGTGAGGTCCACGTCGATGGCGGCTGGCGCGGTGATGAGTCCCGAGTCGGCCGCGCCGGCGCCGCCGGATCGTGGGGGGACAACGGCCGGAGCGGGGACGTTGGCGCGCGGGTCGAGCGCCGCCGCAAAGCCGGAAGACGCCGGCGGCAGGGGCGCTGACCGGGCCGGAACGCTCGAAGTCGGCGGCAGCTTGGGCGGCAGCCGCGCCGGCTCGGGCCGAGCCGCCGGCGCGACAGCGCTCCGCGCGGGCGAGAACGCGGAGACCACCAGGTAGCCACCGAGCGCCAGCGCGAGCGCCAGGCCGGCGAGGTGGAGCGGCCGCCGGGTACGCTTGCCCCGACTCGACCGGTCGGACACCGGCTCCTCGGCCGGCGTGATCAGCGGATAGGTGATCTTCGGAAGCTGCAGTACGGGGGACGTGGTCACTGACAGGATAGCGCCGTCCGCCGCATCCGCGGGGTCCCCCCCGGAAATCGGCTCGCGCTCGCGCTCGGGCTGGGCGGGCTCGGGCTCCTGCTCGAAGAAGATGGGCGTGGCCGCGGGCGCATGGGCCATCGCCGCGAGGGCCGGCGCCTGCGTCGGCAGCGCGTCCTTGAGGACGGCGCGCTCGCTCCGCGGCCGTTCCGCCGGTGCGGGCGACGGAATCTCCACCGGCTGCCCCGCGGGTGTCTCGATCACTCGCTTGTAGTGGGGATGGAACTCGATCGGCAGCCACTTTTCCGACGCACCGTGGTAGATGCGGGCGCGTGATGTGATGACACCGTTGCGCACGCCGGTGGCCAGCTCCTCGATCGTGCGGAAGACGGTTATCTCGCCGGGCGCGAGCTCGATCCGGTACATGCCACATCCTCTGTGAATGGCAACGGACCCGCATCAGCCTGCCAATTTCGTGCTACGCGCCGGGTGCATCCTTCTGCATGCGGAACGAGGGACGGAAGCGCGGGCCCCGCCACGCGCGGCCGGCTTACGAAACCGCGGCGTCGCCGGGAAGGGTGGGCCGTTGATGGAGTTATCCGCCTCCTGGCTGGCTGCAGGTCCACCTCGCTCGCCCGGTACGGTCCGGACGCCTGCCCCGGGCTCGTGCGCAGCCGCACCGCTGTCCCCCGGCGGCACCGTAGTTTGCGAGACTGGCCGGAGCTCTCGCCGGCTGTCTGGAGGGGCGATGGGAAGCGAGACAGGCGAGCGGATGGCGACGTGGATCGCCCGGGTGCAGGGCTGGTTCTATCTGCTGACCGGTCTCTGGGCCATCGTAGACATCGACAGCTTCCAGCGGGTAACCGGCCCCAAGCTCGACCTGTGGCTGGTGAAGACGGTGGGCGTTCTCGTCATCGTCATCGGCGCGAGCCTGCTCGCCGCGGCACGCGAGCGGCGCTACGGCGCGCCCGTCCTGGTGCTCGCGGTGGGAAGCGCGCTGGGCCTGGCGGGGATCGACCTGGTCTACGCGCTGGGCGGCCGGATCTCACCGATCTATCTGCTCGATGCGGCCGCGGAGATCGTGCTCGCCGTGCTCTGGGGCATCGCCCGGACGCGGCGCTGACCGGCTGCTCTGTCTCGCCTCGGCGGCGCGGGGTAAGTTGCCCCGATGCCCGACATCATCGCCCTCGAGGCGCGCGAGGTCACGAAGCGATATGCCGGAGTGGTGGCGCTCGACCGCGTTTCGCTCGAGGTCTGCCGCGGTGAGTGCGTCGCCCTCATCGGCGAGAGCGGGTCGGGCAAGACGACGCTGCTCCGCTGCTTCAACCGGCTGACCGATCCCGACGCGGGTAGCGTGCTGGTGGACGGCGCGGACGTGGCCGGTGTGGATCCCGTCGCGCTCCGCCGGCGCGTGGGCTATGTGCCGCAGGAGGGCGGGTTGCTGCCGCACTGGCGCGTCCGCCGGAACGTGGCGCTCGTTCCCTGGCTTCGCCATCTGACCGACCGGCCGGCTCTGGCCGACCGCGCGCTCGAGCTCGTGGGCCTCGATCCGACGGTGGTGGGCGACCGGTGGCCTCGCGAGCTCTCCGGCGGCCAGCGGCAGCGGGTCGCGGTGGCGCGCGCACTCGCCGCCCGGCCGGACATCATCCTCCTCGATGAGCCGTTCGGCGCGCTCGACGCGATCACCCGCGCCGACCTGCAGGCGAGCTTTCTGGAACTGCGGCGCGAGCTCCGGCTCACGGCGCTGCTGGTGACGCATGACATCGCCGAGGCGTTCCTGCTGGGCGACCGGATCGCCGTCATGCGGCTGGGGCAGGTGGAGCAGGTCGCGCCCGCGGCCGACCTGCGCGCCAGGCCGGCGACGGAATACGTGCGCCAGCTGCTGGCCCGGGCGCGGGTGCCCGTGTGAGCGGTGCTCGCCCGCGCTCGCGTCGCGCGGCCGCCGCCCTCGTGGCCGCGCTGATCAGCGCGCCGCCGGCCGCCGCGCCGCGGGCCGCCGCCGCGGAGCCGCCCCGCCCGATCGTGGTGGCATCGAAGCCGTTCGGCGAGTCGTACCTGCTGGCCGAGATGTTCGCGCAGCTCCTGGAGGCGCACGGCATCGCCGCGGATCGGCGACCGGGCCTCGGCGCCACCGAGATCGCCTTCCGCGCGCTCCGGCGCGGCGCCATAGACGTCTATCCCGAGTATACCGGTACCGGTCTTCTGGTCATCCTGCACGAGCGGCCGGCCGGTGACGCGCGCGCGGTGTACGGGCAGGTGGCGCGCGAGTTCGGCGAGCGGTTCGATATGCGCTGGCTCCCGCCGCTCGGCTTCCAGAACACCTACGCCATCGCCGTCCGCCGCGAGACGGCGGCGCGGCTCGGTCTGCACACGTTGAGCGACCTTGCGCGCGTAGGCCCGACGCTGCGTGCGGGGCTCACGCCCGATTTCATCGGCCGGGCGGATGGACTGCCGGGGCTCCAGAAAGCGTACGGCCTCCGCTTCCGTGAGGTGCGGGCGCTGCTCCCGGCGGTGAAGTATCAGGCGCTCGCCGCCGGCGGCGTGGACGTCATCGACGGCTATGCTACGGACGGCCTGATCGCGCGTTACGATCTGGTGGTGCTCGACGACGATCGCGCCTTCTTCCCGCCGTACGAGGCCGCGGCACTCCTGGCGCCGGCACTGGCCGAGCAGCGACCCGACGTCGTAGCCGCGCTCACCGAGCTGAGCGGCCGCCTGAGCGAAACCGAGATGCGCGCGCTCAACCGCCGGGTAGAGGTCGATGGCGAGCCGGTTGCACGCGTGGCGCACGATGCGTTGGGCCAGCTCGGGCTGTTGCGGCAGCCGCCGGCCGATGCGGCGGGCCGGCCGGCTCGCACGCGCGCCGGAAGGGACACGGGCCTGCTCGCCTATCTCTGGGACGACCGAGCCACGCTCCTCCGGCTGACGGGGCGGCATCTCCTGCTGGTGGGCGTGTCGCTTGCCGGCGCGATCGCGTTCGCGGTGCCGCTTGGCCTCGTGCTCGAGCGGGGCCGCCGTGGCGCCGAGAGCGTCATCCGGGGCGTAGGCGTCCTGCAGACCATCCCGGGGATCGCGCTGCTGGCATTCATGATCCCCGTGCTCGGCATCGGCGTGGTGCCGGCGCTGGTGGCGTTGTTCCTCTACTCGCTCTACCCGATCCTCCGAAACACGTACACCGGCGTGCGTGACGCGGCACCCGACGCGGTCGGCGCCGCGCGCGCCCTTGGCATGACGCCCGGCCAGGTGCTCCGCCACGTGCGGCTCCCGCTCGCGGCGCCGCTCATCATGGCCGGGATCCGAACCGCGGCGGTGATCGACGTCGGCACCGCGACCCTGGCCGCCTTCATCGGAGCGGGAGGACTCGGCGACCCCATCGCCGCCGGCCTGGCGTTGTCGGACACCCGGATGATCCTCTCCGGCGCGCTGCCTGCCGCCGCGCTGGCGCTGGTGGTGGACGGACTGCTCGGGCTGGCGGAGCGGTGGGTGAGGCCGGGGGGGTGAGGGTGGAAGGACGGAAGGACGGAAGGGCGGAAAGACGGAAAGACCGGCGGAAAGACGGAAAGTCGGCACGTCGGGCCCGGGCGGCACTGTCATCCCGAGCGAAGCGAGGGATCTACTCGGCTCGCATCGAACCCCGTCCGCGACATCGAACTCGCCCCGGCAAGAACCCTCGCCCCGCTCGGGATGGCCGCGGCGCCCCTCCATTCCGTCCTTCCGCCCGCCCTTCCGTCTTGCCCCGACTCCGCCTAGGATGCCGTCGTTCCTCTCCGCGTGTCTTTCTTCGGGACTCCGCCGCATGCGTCTGCATCCCTTCCGCGCCCTCCGTCCCGCACCCGAGCTCGCCGAGCGGGTGGCGGCGGTGCCGTATGACGTGGTCACCCGCGCCGAGGCGGCCGCGCTGGCGGAGGGAAACGCATACAGTTTTCTCCACGTGGGCCGGTCCGACATCGACTTGCCGGAAGACGTGGATCCGCACGACCCCCGGATCTACGCCAGGGCACGCGAGGCGCTCGACCGGTTCCAGGCCGATGGAACGCTGATCCGCGAGGCGGTACCCTCGCTGTACCTGTACCGGCAGACCATGGGCGAGCGCGAGCAGACCGGCGTGGTCGGGTGCGTCCACATCGACGATTACGAGCACGACGTCATCCGGAAGCACGAGAAGACCCGGCAGGACAAGGAGGACGACCGCACCCGCCACGTGCTGACGCTCCGGGCCAACGCGGAGCCCGTCTTTCTGACCTACCATGGCCGGCCCGATATCGAGGAGCTCGGCCAGCGCGTCGCCGCTACCGACGCACTCTACGACTTCACCGCGCCCGACGGCGTACGCCATACCGTCTGGCGGATCGACGAGCCGGAGCCGTTTCTGGCCGCGTTCCGGGCAGTGCCGCATGCGTACGTGGCGGACGGCCACCATCGCT
Source organism: Gemmatimonadales bacterium (assembly GCA_036262935.1). GTDB lineage: Bacteria > Gemmatimonadota > Gemmatimonadetes > Gemmatimonadales > GWC2-71-9 > CAVVWJ01. The sequence continues at coordinate 28,748 of DATAHW010000056.1, forward strand.
CGGCCAGCGCGTGGCGCGCGGGCCGCGAGCTGCGCCAGGCGCCGGCCCAGCACCGGGGCGACGGCGAGTACAACTGGTTCCTGGCCGTGCTCTTCCCGGCGGAGCAGCTCCGGATCCTGCCCTACAACCGGCTGGTGCGCGACCTTGCGGGCCTGGAGCCGCCCGAGGTGCTCGCCCGGCTGGCCCGGGCGGGCCGGGTCAGCGCCACGGACCAGCCCGAGCCTCCCCGGCCCGGCAGCTTCGGCGTCTTCCTCATGAACCGCTGGTACCGGCTGGACCTGGATGAGCGGACCATCGACCGGCGCGATCCGATCGCCTCGCTCGACGTCTCGCTGCTGCAGGACCGGGTGCTCGGCCCGATCCTCGGCGTCGGCGATCCGCGCACGGACGAGCGCATCGATTTCGTAGGCGGAATCCGGGGTACGGCGGAGCTGGAGCGGCGGGTGCGCTCGGGGGAGATGGCGATCGCCTTCGCGCTCTATCCCACCACCGTGGAGCAGCTCATGGCGGTGTCGGACGCCGGCAAGATCATGCCGCCCAAGAGCACCTGGTTCGAGCCCAAGCTGCGCAGCGGCCTTTTCGTACATACCTTGTAGGCTTCCGGGACCGGTGGAGCGGCGTCAAATGAAGGTGCTGATCGCGGACAAGTTCGAAAAGGTGGGCGTCGACGGGCTGAAGGAGCTCGGCTGCACCGTCGTGTCGCAGCCGGACGTCAAGGCGGAGGCGCTGCCGGCGCTGATTCGGGAGACCGATCCGCACATCCTGATCGTCCGCGGCAAGAAGGTGAGCGCCGAGGCGCTCAAGGCCGGCACCGCGCTCACGCTGGTGATCCGCGCCGGCGCCGGGATCGACACGATCGACGTGGAGACGGCGTCGGGACTCGGCGTGTTCGTGTCGAACTGCCCGGGGAAGAACTCGGTCGCCGTGGCCGAGCTGGTGCTGGGGCTGCTGCTCGCGTGCGACCGGCGGATCCCCGACCAGACGGCCGACCTCCGTCAGGGCAGCTGGAATAAGAGCGAGTACTCGAAGGCCCGCGGCCTCTTCGGCCGGCGCCTCGGGATCGTCGGGCTGGGGCAGATCGGCCGCGAAGTGGCCGCGCGGGCGCAGGCGTTCGGGATGCGGGTGATCGCCTGGTCGCGAAGCCTCACGCAGGAGGAGGCGGATCGCCTGGGCGTGGTCTACGCGCAGACGCCGCTCGACGTGGCCCGGCTGTCGGACGCCGTCTCGATCAACTGCTCCGCCAACGCCGACACGAAGCACCTGGTGAACGCCGAGTTCCTGGCGGCGATGCGGCCGGGCGCCTACCTCATCAACACCTCGCGCGGCTCGGTGGTGGACGAGGTGGCGCTCGAGGAGGCGGTGCGGAAGAAGGGGCTACGGGTCGGGCTCGACGTCTTTCAGAACGAGCCGCCCGGCGGGACGGGCGGGTTTACCAACGCCATCGTGCAGGCGCCCGGCGTCTACGGCACCCACCACGTCGGGGCGTCCACCGAGCAGGCGCAGGTCGCGATCGCCCATGAGGTCATCCGTATCGTCCGGACCTTTCAGGCCACGGGCGAAGTACCCAATGTGGTCAACCGGCTCGCTCGCAGCTCGGCGACGCATGTGCTGTCGGTCCGACACCGGAACCGGCCCGGCGTGCTGGCTCACGTCTTCGGGGTGCTCGCGGACGGCGACATCAACGTGGAAGAGGTGGAGAGCATCATCTACCACGGCGCGCAGGCCACGCTGGTGCGGATTCATCTGGACGGCCCGCCGGAGGCGGCGGCGCTGGAGCGGATCCGGACGGGCAATCCCGATATCATCAGTGTGGAGCTGGGGGAGATCGACGGGAGAACAGGACCATACCAAAGGATCTAGCATGACCGACCGCATTTACAACTTCAGCGCCGGCCCCGCCGTGCTGCCCGAGCCCGTCCTTCGCAAGGCGCAGGAAGCCATCTGGAACATCGCCGGCAGCGGCATCGGCATCATGGAGCACAGTCACCGCGGCAAGGTGTTCGACCGGATCATCGACGAGGCCGAAGCCACGTGCCGCTCGCTGGCCGGGATTCCGGACGACTACGACGTGCTCTTTCTGCAGGGCGGCGCCTCGCTTCAGTTCTCCATGGTGCCGATGAACCTGCTCCCGGCCGACCGGACTGCCGACTTCCTCCTGACCGGCGTGTGGGCGAAGAAGGCGGTGAAGGAGGCCAAGGTGCTCGGCCGGACCGTGCACTTGGCCGCCAGCAGCGAAGCCACCAACTTCGATCGGATCCCGCAGCCGGAGGAAATCAGCTACTCGTCCAATCCGGCCTACGTCCATCTCACCACCAACAACACCATCTACGGCACCCAGTGGAAAACCGAGCCGGCCGTGCCGGCCGGCGCTCCACTCGTGGCCGACACGTCGAGCGACATGTACAGCCGCCCGATCGATGTCCGGAAGTACGGCCTGATCTACGCCGGCGCGCAGAAGAACCTCGGCCCGTCGGGCGTGGTGCTGGTGATCGTTCGGAAGGCGCTGGTCGAAGCCGGTCCGAAGACGCTCCCGACGATGCTGCAGTACCGCACCTTCGCCGCGGACCGCTCGATGTACAACACCCCGCCCACCTTCGGGATCTACATCATGGGCGAGGTGTTCAAGTGGATCGAGTCGCAGGGGGGGCTCGCCGCCATGGCCGACCGGAACGCCGAGAAGGCCGCGCTCCTCTACGACTACATCGACGCGAGCGATTTCTTCCACGGTACGGTGCAGCCCGACAGCCGGTCCCTGATGAACGTCTGCTTCCGGGCGCCGACCGAAGAGCTCGAGGGCAAATTCATCGCCGAGGCCACGCGCCGCGGGCTCGACGGCCTCAAGGGGCACCGGTCCGTGGGCGGCATGCGCGCCAGCATCTACAACGCCTGCCCGAGGCCGGCCGTCGAGGCGCTGGTCGCCTTCATGAAGGAGTTCGAACAGGCCAACCGGGCAGCAGCCGCCCGCACCTGAACCCTGCAAAGGGCAATGGAAAGGGGACATGCCCCAGCGCATGCCCCCTTCCAGCTTCCTTCCGTCTTTCCGTCCTTCCGTCTTTCCCCGCGTCACCCCGCCGCGAGCGCCCTGACCAGCTCCTCGTTGCTCCGATTCCGCCGCATGTCGGTGAGCAGGTCGCTCATCGCGTTGATCGCCGTCATTCCCGCCAACCGCTGCCGCAGCGTACGGCTCACCGCGAGCGCTTCCGGCGAGAGCAGCAGCTCCTCCCTTCGGGTGGCGCTTGCGACCAGGTCGATGGCCGGGTAGATCCGCCGCTCCGCCAGCTCGCGGCTCAGGACCAGCTCGCTGTTGCCCGTGCCCTTGAATTCCTCGAAGATCACCTGATCCATCTTGCTGCCGGTGTCCACCAGGGCCGTGGCCATGATCGTCAGGGATCCGCCGCCCTGCGCCACGTCGATCTTGCGCGCGCTGCCGAGGAACCGCTTCGGCCGCTCGAGCGACTGCGCGTCCAGCCCGCCCGACAGCGTCCGCCCGGTCCCCTTCTCGACCGTGTTGTAGGCGCGCGCCAGGCGGGTGAGCGAATCGACGATCAGCACCACGTCTTCCCCCAGCTCCACCCGCCGGCGCGCACGCTCCAGCGTGAGCTCCGCGACCGCGACGTGCTGCGACGCCGGATTGTCGAAGCTCGACGCGATCACCTCGCCCACGCCGAGGGCCTCCATCTCGAACACCTCTTCCGGCCGCTCATCCACCAGCAGCACGTAGAGGCCTGCGCCCGGGTAATTGGCGCTGATCCCCTCGGCGATGGCCTGCAGCACCATCGTCTTGCCGGCCTTGGCCGGCGCCACGATCAGCGCGCGCTGGCCCTTGCCGAAGGGGCAGATGATGTCGATGACGCGATTGGTGTAGTCGGGCTGTCCCTGGCGCACGAGCCCGCACTCGAGCCGGAGCTGCTCGTTGGGGTGGATGGCGCCGAGGCTACTGAATTCGGGGCGGCGGCGGAGCTCGGCGGGGGGGCGGCCGTTGACGGCGGTGACGTTCTCGAGCGTCGCGCTCCGGCCTTTGCCGCCGGGGCGGGTTTCGCCCTCGATCTCGTCACCCGGCCGGAGCTCGAACCGCCGGATGACGCGCTCGCCCACGTGCACGTCGCTCTTGGAGGGGAGGTAGCCCGCCTCGCGCCGTCGGAGGAAGCCGCTGCCCCGGTTGGCGAGCTCGAGGACGCCGAGCATCACGCGGCGGCGGCCACGGAACGCTTGATCCGATACAGGATCGCGGTAAGCCCCTGGGTGCGGGTCATGCCGAGGGTCTCGCTCAGGCCGAGCTGGTCGAGCAGATCATCCGGCACGCGGGCCACCTCGGCCGGCGCGGCGCCGTTGAGTGTCCGGGCCAGGAGCGAGATGAATCCGCGCACGGTGGGCGACTCGGGAGGTACGTCGGCGTGGATGTGAACCTGCTGATCGTCGACCTCGACCCAGAGGAAGACCGGAGTCTGGCACTCGTCCACGCGGTGCTCGTCCCGGGCTCGCTCGTCCCGGAGCCGCGCCGGGAGGGGCGGGAGCTTCCGCGAGTAGTCGAGCAGCGTTTCGAGGCGGGTGGTGCGGTCGGCGGCCTTGAACCTGGGGATCAGGGTGTCGAGCGTCGGCATGAGGGAATACTGTCACCATCGCGGGCCCGGGGGTACCCCTCCGGCCGGACGCGTCCCCGCAACGGCGTCCGGCGGGAGCTGGAATGCGCGCCGCTTGACGGGCGCCCCTCAGCTCGTGTATAACTATGCAGAACCATGACACCGATGCCCGCGCTGCTCCCCGAGATTATTCCGCTCCGGCTCTCTTCCAGAGGCGGCGCGCGAGCACACGGATAGCAGGCGGATCCCGGACACTCCAGCGACGCGCGGCCTCTCCAGCACGAGAGGCCGCGCTTTTTTGTCCCCGCTCGACTACCCTGACCCCGATCAGACCGGCCATGCCCCTGCAACTCTACGACACCACGCTCCGTGACGGGACCCAGCGCGAGGGCCTGTCGCTCTCGGTCGAGGACAAGGTGAAGATCGCCCGCGCGCTCGACGGACTGGGCGTGAGCTACATCGAGGGAGGCTGGCCCGGATCGAACCCGAAGGACGCGGAGTTCTTCCGTCGCCTCCGGGCTCACCCGCTGAGTCACGCGAAGCTCGCCGCGTTCGGAAGCACCCGCCGCGCCGGCGTGCGCCCCGAGAACGACGACAACCTCCGCGCCCTGGTGGCCGCCGAGACGCCGGTGGTGACCCTCGTGGGGAAGAGCTCGACGCTGCACGTGGACCGCATCCTCGAGACCACGCGCGAGGAGAACCTGCGCATGGTCGGCGACAGCATCGCCTTCCTCAAGCGGCTTGGCCGGGAAGTGGTCTACGACGCGGAGCACTTCTTCGACGGCTGGCGGCTCGACCCGGGCTACGCCTTCGCCACGGTGGCAGCCGCGGCGGAGGCGGGCGCCGACTGGGTGGTGCTGTGCGACACCAATGGGGGTGAGCTGCCGGAGATCGTGGCGGAGCGCGTGGTGGAGCTGGGTGCGCGGCTCCGCGTGCCGCTCGGCATTCACCCGCATAACGATGCGGGACTCGCCGTGGCCAATGCGCTGGCCGCGGTCCGGGCGGGCTGCGCTCAGGTGCAGGGAACGATCAACGGCTACGGCGAGCGCTGCGGCAATCTCGATCTGGTGCCGCTCGTCGCCACGCTCCAGCTCAAGCTCGGACTCGAGGTGCTGCCGGCCGACTCGCTGCGGCGGCTCACCGAGGTGTCGCACTACGTCGCCGCGGTAGCCAACCAGCACCCCGACCCGCACGCCCCCTACGTCGGCCGGAGTGCGTTCGCCCACAAGGGCGGAATCCACGTCGCGGCCATCGCGAAGGTGCCCGAGAGCTACCAGCACGTGAGCCCGGAAGCCGTCGGGAACGCCGCCCGGGTCATCGTGAGCGAGGTGGCGGGGCGCCGGAATATCCGGCTCCGCGCCCGGGAGCTTGGCCTTGCCCCGGGCGAGACCGAGACCGCGGTGCTCCGGCGGATCAAGGAGCTGGAGCACCAGGGATTCCAGTTCGAGGCAGCGGAGGGCTCGTTCGAGATGCTGCTTCGTCGGAGCGCGCCCGAGTACCGCGCGCCCTTCGTGCTGGAAGAATTCACCGTACTGGTGGAAAAGCGGGGCGCCGGCGGGAGCCGCGCGCAGGCCACCGTCAAGCTGCGGGTGGGCGACGAGCTGATGCACACGGCTGCCGAAGGCGATGGGCCAGTGAACGCGCTCGACCGCGCCGTCCGGAAAGCACTGCTGCCGCACTACCCCGAGCTGGCCGAGGTGCACCTCGTGGACTACAAGGTGCGAATCGTGGACGAACACCTGGGCACCGCGGCCAGGCCCCGGGTGATCATTGAATCGGCGCGCGGCCCGGAGCGCTGGAGCACCGTGGGCTGCTCGGAGAACATCATCGAGGCGAGCTGGCTGGCGCTGTGCGACGGGCTGGAGCTGGCCTTGTTGAGGGCGGCGAGCGCCGTGACGAGCACCTAGCCGGAGCTTGCGGTTATCGCCTCCCGCGACGCACGTTGGGAGGGCGTCCGGAACCGCCGAGCGCCTGGATTCGTTACCCCTGTGATCCGCGGCATCAGTCACCCCAGCCTCATGTCCATGAGCCTTCCCGAGCGGTACGACGCCATCGTCATCGGTGCGGGCCAGGCAGGCGGTCCGCTGGCCATCGCGCTCGCGCGGAGCGGCAGGCGCACCGCGCTCATCGAGCGCAAGCACGTGGGCGGCACCTGCGTCAACGAGGGGTGCACGCCCACCAAGACGATGGTGGCGAGCGCCCGGGTGGCCTACCTGGCGCGCCGCGGCGTCGATTACGGCGTGAACACCGGCGCCGTCACCGTGGACATGACGAGGGTGCGTGAGCGCAAGCGGGCCATCGTCGAGAGCTTCCGGTCAGGCAACCTGCGCCGGGTAGAGGCCGCGGCCGGGCTCGAGCTGATCTGCGGCGAGGCGCGGTTCACCGGACCGCGCCATGTGGCGGTGGGCGGCCGCGCGCTGACGGCCGACCTGGTCTTCATCAACAGCGGCGGGCGCCCCGCGCGGCCGGATGTAGAGGGGCTCGATCGCGTTCCCTGGCTCGACTCCACTTCGATCATGGAGCTCGATCACCTGCCCGAGCACCTGCTCGTCGTGGGCGGCGGATACGTCGGCCTCGAATTCGGCCAGATGTTCCGCCGCTTCGGGAGCCGCGTGACCATCGTGGCGCGCGGTCCGCAGCTGCTCGAGCACGAGGACGAGGATGTGGCCGACGCGGTTCTCGGCATCCTCCGGGAGGACGGCGTCGAGGTGCTGCTGAACGCCGAGGCGCGCCGGACCGAGCCCCTGCCGGGCGCCGGTGCACGGCTCACGCTCCGGGTTCCGGCCGGCGAGCGGATCGTGGAGGGCTCGCACCTTCTGCTGGCGGCCGGCAGGGTGCCGAACACCGACCGCCTCGAACTGCCGAGCGCCGGCGTCGCCACCGACGCCCACGGGTTCGTCACCGTCAACCCGCGGCTCGAGACCTCCGCGCCCGGCGTCTACGCGCTCGGTGACGTGAACGGCGGCCCGGCGTTCACCCACATCTCCTACGACGACTTCCGAATCATCCGCGCCAATCTGCTGGACGGCGGAAGCCTGTGCACCACCGGTCGGCTGGTCCCGTACACGGTCTTCATCGATCCGCAGCTCGGGCGCATCGGGTTGAGCGAGAAGGATGCGCGCGACCAGGGGCAGGCGTACCGGGTGGCCCGGATGCCGATGAGCCACGTGGCCCGCGCCCTCGAAGTCGATGAATCCCGCGGCTTCATGAAGGTCCTGATGGCGCCGGACACGGGTATGATTCTGGGCGCGGCGGTCCTCGGCATCGAGGGCGGCGAGATCATGTCGATGCTGCAGCTCGCGATGATCGGCGGGCTCCGGTACGACCGGCTTCGGGACGCGGTCTTTGCCCATCCGACGCTGGCCGAATCGCTCAACAACCTGTTCTCGACGCTCGAGTCCTGACGGCTCGGCAGGGAGGTCAACGATGACGCTTGCGACGGCGCCGAGCCGGATCGATCGGGAGACCATCGCCGCGCGGCTGCTCGAGGCGCGGGCGCGCACGCTGCTGCTCGTCACGCCGCTGGGCGACGACGATCTCCACCGGCAGCACGATCCGCTGATGAGCCCCATTCTCTGGGATCTCGGTCACATCGCCCACTTCGAGGAGCTGTGGCTCACCCGCAACCTCGACGGCCCGGTCGAGTTCGTCGAGATGCCGGGATTGTACAACCCGTTCGAGCACCCGCGGAGCACTCGCGCGTCGCTCCAGCTTCCGGATCTGGCCGGGTGTCGCGGGATCATGGACGAGATCCGGAGCCGGGTTCTGGCCCGGCTGGACGGCGCCGACCTCGATGCATCGTCCCCGCTCCTGCGGGACGGCTTCGTCTACCAGATGGTCCTGCAGCACGAGTACCAGCATGGCGAGACGATGCTCCAGACCCTGCAGCTCAAGCGGGGCGCGCCCTACACCCCGCTGGTCCGCCTGGAGCCGGGGGACGGCGGCGTGCCCGCTCTCGGACGTGCCGGGTCGTCCGAGATGGTGCGCTTCCCCGGAGGCGCGGTGCCGATCGGCACCGACGACCGGAGCGCGGCCTACGACAACGAACGGCCCGCGCACGTAGCGACCGTGGCGCCGTTCTGGATCGACGTGCATCCCGTCACCAACGGCGACTTTCTCGCGTTCATGAACGCGGGTGGGTACGACAGGCCCGAGCACTGGTCGGAGGCGGGGTGGAAGTGGCGGACGGAGACGAGCGCAGTTGCCCCGAAGTACTGGGAGCGCCGCGACGACGTATGGACCGCCCGGAGCATGGACCGGAGCGGCCGGGTGGATCCACGCCACCCCGTGTGCCACGTGTCCTGGTACGAGGCGGACGCGTTCGCGCGCTTCGCCGGGAAGCGCCTCCCGACGGAGATCGAGTGGGAGGCGGCCGCCTCGTGGGAGCCGGCCACCGGGAGCAGGCGGACCTATCCATGGGGCGAGACGCCGCCCGACCACACCTTTGCCAACGTGGACCAGCTCGTGTTCGGCACGGCGCCCATCGGAAGCTACGCGGCCAACATATCGCCGATCGGCTGCTCGGGGATGATCGGCGACGTCTGGGAGTGGACCGCGAGCGACTTCGGGCCCTGGCCGGGGTTCGAGAGCTTTCCGTACCGCGAATACTCCGAGGTGTTCTTCGGCACCGAGTACAAAGTCCTCCGCGGGGGCTCGTGGGCCACGCGGCCGGGCGCCGTTCGCAATACGTTCCGCAACTGGGACTACCCCGTCCGCCGCCAGATCTTCAGCGGCTTCAGGTGCGCCCGTGACGACTGACCATTCTGCGCTGGCGAGCCGCCGGGTCGACCCCGGCATGCTGGCCGAGGTGGCTGCCGGCCTCTCCGCGCCCCAGAAGGAGCTCCCGCCCAAGTACTTCTACGACCAGCGGGGCTCCGAGCTCTTCGAGCAAATCACTCGTCTTCCCGAGTACTACCCGACTCGCACCGAGCGAGCGCTGCTCCAGGGATGGATGCCGGAGCTGATGGCGCAGCTCGGTACGCGCACGCTGATCGAGCTCGGCGCGGGAAGCGCCGAGAAGAGCCGGCTCATCCTCGATGCCATGCGGGCAACCGGCCTCGCCGAGCTGTACGTGCCGATCGACGTGAGTGCCACCTTCCTGAGCCAGACGGCCGCGAAGCTTCGTCGCGAATATCCGGGACTCCGGGTCGAGCCGGCAGTAGCCGATATCGCGGAGGAGCTCAACCTGCCGCGGCGGATCCCGCGTCCGGCGCTGTTCGCCTTCCTGGGCAGCACGATCGGCAACTTCTATCCGCCGGCGGCGATCCGGCTGCTCGCGCGGGTGCGCGCCGCGATGGCGCCGGACGACCGGTTTCTGCTGGGCGTGGACCTGCGGAAGGACATCGCGCGGCTCGAGGCGGCCTACAACGACAGCAAGGGTATCACGGCCGAGTTCAACCGGAACATGCTCCGGGTGCTGAACCACGAGCTCGGTGCCGACTTCGACCCGGAGGCGTTCGAGCATCGCGCGTTCTACGACACTACCGGCCACCGGATCGAGATGCACCTCGTGTCGTCGCGCGATCAGCTCGTCACCATTCCCGGGCTCGAGCCGGTCGTGCTCCCCCGGGGCGAGTCGATTCGCACGGAGATCAGCTCCAAGTACGATCGCGAGAGCGTGGCCGCATTGTTCCAGGCCGCGGAGCTCCGCATCGAGGCCTGGCCCACCGACCCGACGACTCCGTTCGGCCTGGTAGTGGGCGCCCCGGCATGACCGGCCTCACGCCTTCGGCGCTGCTGGCGGACCTCGAGGCCAACGCGTTCGCCGCGCCGGCCGGCGGCTCGCTCGGGCCAGGGCGCATCGGCGTGGAGACGGAGCTCATTCCGGTCGACAGCGCGACCGGCCGCCGCTGCCCCATCGAGGGTGACGGCCCCCGTCCTACCCTGCCGTTTCTCCGGCGCCACGCCGCGCGCCACGGATGGCGGGAGAGCCGCACACCGAAGGACACCCCCTGTTTCCTGCTCCCGGCCGGGGGCGACCTGACGTTCGAGCCGGGCGGCCAGCTCGAGTACAGCTCGCCGCCGTGCCGGTCTCCGGGCGCGCTCCTCTCGCTGCTCCGCTCGGTGGTGCCGCCGCTCCGGTCGGCCGCCGCCGACGAAGGGATCACGCTCCTCGCGCTGGGAATCGACCCGGCCAATCCGATCGAAGACGCCCCGCTGCTGCTGCATAGCCGGCGCTACGCGCGCATGGCGGAGTACCTCGAGCGGCGGGGTGTCGCGGGCGCGCGGATGATGCGGCAGACGGCGTCGTTCCAGCTCAGTCTCGATGCCGGCCACGAGCGCTGGCTCCGCTGGCGAGTGCTCAACGCGGCGGCGCCGTGCTTCGTCGCCGTCTTCGCCAACTCCTCGGTATACGAGGGCGCGCCCACCGGCTGCCCGAGCATGCGCGCGCAGGTGTGGCGGGCGCTGGACCCGGCCCGTACCGGACTGCCCTGGGGACGCGCGTCCGTCGAGCGCTACCTCGAGTTCGCGCTCGACGGGCCGGCGCTTCTCCTGCCCGCGGTGAACGGTGAGTACCTGCCCTTCGGCGAGTGGCTCACGCGGGCACGGGTGAGCATCGCGGACTGGCACGACCACCTGACCACGCTGTTTCCCGAGGTCAGGCCCCGCGGCCACTTCGAGCTCCGCTCGCCGGACGCCGTGGCGCCCGAGTGGTACGCGGCACCGCTCGCGCTCGCGGTGGGAATCACCGGGTATCCCCGCGCGCTTCGCGCCGCCGCCGATCTGCTCGGCGAGCCTGACCCCGCGCTGCTCGAGCGAGCCGGCAGGCTGGGTCTCCGCGACCCCGTGCTCGCGCGCACGGCCTCCGACCTCGCCACGATCGCGCTCGAGGGGTGCGGCGCCCTCCCGTCCGGATACTTCCCCCGGCCGGATCTGGAACGGGCGCGGGAGTTCTTCAACCGCTACACCCGTCGTGGGCGCTCCCCGGCCGACGAGCTGCACGCCTCGGCGGTGGCCGTGTAGCGCGGGGGTGAGAGCGCTCACTGTCTGGACCCGGACTGCGAGCCGTACCAAATGTGAGGGATGTCACCAACCCCGCCGCGCCCTCGCCCTAACTTCTGCCCCCTTGCTCGAACGGCACCGTTAACCGCAACCGCGATTCTGGTCGCCCGTTCTCCCATTATCGCTCGTGAGCAGCGCCGCCGGGGCGGCGGCCGCGAGCTGAAATTCCATAGGAGGGCTGACATGATGGCTCGCAAAACTACGCCCGACGACGTCACCGCCGGCACTCGGGGCCGGACCGTCGTCGGTCTCTTCACGGATCGCTCCAACGCCGAAAGCGCCATCCGCGAGCTCAAGGACGCGGGATTCACCGAGAAGCAGATCGGCGTCGCGATGCGGGATCGCGACGAGCAGCGCCATCTCATGGAGGACACCGGGACGACCACCGCTGAAGGCGCCGCCGTGGGCGCGGTGAGCGGCGGGGTCGTCGGCGGACTCATCGGGCTGCTGGGCTCGCTGCTCATTCCCGGCGTCGGGCCGATCATCGTGGGCGGCGTGCTCGCCTCGACCTTGACGGGCGCCGGCATCGGCGCGGCGGCCGGTGGCATCATCGGTGCCCTCATGGGCATCGGCGTTCCCGAGGCCGACGCCGAGCACTTCGATCGCGGCATCCGCTCCGGCGGCGTGCTGGTCACCGTGGACGCGGGCGACCGCCTGGACCAGGCGATCGCGATCCTCCAGCACAACAAGGCCGACCTCGGCCCCTCGGGCATCGGGCGCTTCCAGACCACCGGCGCGGCGGCCGGCGCAGTCGGCACCGGGGATCTCAAGGACGAGCAGCGTCTCAAGCTGCGCGAGGAACAGCTCGACGTGCAGAAGGAGCGGGTCCAGGCGGGCGAGGTCCGGATCCGGAAGGAGGTCGTCACCGAGCGGCAGAACATCGACGTCCCGGTGAGCCGGGAAGAGGTCGTGATCGAGCGCCGCCCAGCCGCCGAGGTGGAAGCTTCGGGGACGCCGATCGGCGACGACAAGGAGATCAGGATCCCGCTGAGCGAGGAGCGGGTCAACGTCGAGAAGCGGCCCGTCGTGCGCGAGGAGATCGACGTGGGCAAGCGTACGGTGACCGGCACCGAGCGCGTATCGGACGAGGTCCGCCGGGAGGAGGCGCGGATCGATACCAAGGGCAAGGCGTCCGTCCAGCCGCTCGGCGGCCGGAACGCGACTCCCTACGGCGGCAAGGAGCGGCGGCGCCGGCGCGACACCAGCTACGCGGGGCCGGAGCGGCGCGAGGCGCAGCTCTAGTCTCCTGTGAGCACGCTCACCCATGCCGCCGCGCCGGGGTTCTACCTTGGCGCGGCGGCAGTGCGTTGGGGCCGGTCACCCGCAGCCCGGGAGGAACGAATGACGCATGGGAGTCGTGTCGAGCACGCGGATCAGGAGACGACCAGCCGAACGGTCGTCGGCCTGTTCGGGGAGCGCAGCCGCGCGGAAGCCGCGATCCGCGAGCTCAAGCGGGATGGCTTCACCGACGAGCAGATCGGGGTCGCCACCGAGGACCGGAACGATCCGCACGACTCGGCGGCGACCGCAGCGGTGAGCGTCGGGCTGCTCGGCGGGCTCATCGGCCTGCTCGGCTCTTTGCTGCTCCCGGGTGTGGGGCCGATCGTCGTGGGCGGGGTGCTCGCCTCCACGCTGACGGGGGCGGGCGTGGGTGCTGCCGCCGGCGGAATAATCGGCGCGCTGGCGGACATGGGGGTCCCGGAGGAGGACGCGCACCATTTCGATCGCGGACTCCGCTCCGGCGCCACGCTGGTTTCCGTGGACGCCGGTCCCCGGACGCGGGAGGCCCTCGCGCTGCTCGAGCGGCACGGCATGGACTTCGGGCCCTCCGGCATCGCCCGGTACGGCAGGTCCACTCTGCCTGGCGCGCGCGGGCCGTTCACCGGCCGGGACCGGCGCTCGCGGCGGGATCCAGCCTATCGTGGACCGGAGCGGCGGCTGGCGGCTGCCCGACTGTGATCTGGAACCCGGTCGGCTCGTCCGAACTCCGCATAGGTTAACCGGACTCGAACCGCGGGGAGCAGACCCAATGAAGCGCCTCATCATTCTGGCCGTTGCCGCCTCGCTCGTGGGCTGCCACAGCCGGAGCAACGAAGCCGCCGGCGCCGCGCCGGATCGCGGCGACACCACCGCCACGCACGTCGTTGATCCGCACCGCACGGGCCCGCCGGGTACCGCCGGGCGTCCGGGCGGGGCCACAGTGGGCGTGGACAGCCTCGGCGTGGATAGCACCAACGCGCGCGTCGACACCTCAGCCGCTCGGGCGGCGAAGGCGCGTCGGTCCATTCCGCAGGACACCCTGGGCCCGAGCAACATCGACACCACCCGGGCCGACACGACGGCCCGCTGAGCGCGTCCAGCCCTGCGCTGGTGGCGAGACGGGGGAGGGCGATAGCGCCCTTCCCCGTTTTGCCGTCACATTAGGTCACCCTCTCCAGGAGCGCCCACGTGAACGCCATCCGAATCCACGCCCACGGCGATGCGAGCGTCCTCCGCCTGGAGGATGCGGAGGTCCCGCGGCCGGGGCACGGTCAGGCGCTGCTTCGCATCTAGGCCGTCGGCGTCAATTTCGTCGAGGTCTATCAGCGCACCGGTCTCTACCAGCAGCCGCTGCCGTTTACGCCGGGCTCGGAAGCGGCGGGCACGGTCGAGGCCGTCGGACCCGGGGTGACGCTGGTGCAACCGGGGGACCGGGTCGGGTCGGTCAACGTGCTCGGCGCCTATGCCGAGTATGCGGTGGCACCGGCCGAAAAGCTGGTGCCGCTGCCCGATCGGGTCAGCACGCGGCAGGCCGCGGCGGTGCTGCTGCAGGGGATGACCGCGCAGTATCTCACCACATCCACCTATCCGCTGCGAAAGGGGGACACCTGCCTGGTGCACGCGGCGGCCGGCGGAGTGGGCCTGCTGCTCTGTCAGATGGCCAGCCGGGTCGGGGCCAGGGTGATCGGCACGGTCTCGACCGAGGAGAAAGCGGCACTCGCCCGCGAAGCCGGGGCCCACGACGTCATCCTCTATACCCGGACCGACTTCGCGGCCGAGGTGAAGCGTCTGATGGGCGGCCGGGGGATCCAGGTGGACTACGACTCCGTCGGCCGCACCACCTTCGAGAAGGGGCTCGACCTGCTCGCGCCCCGCGGCATGATGGTGCTGTTCGGCCAGAGCAGCGGACCGGTGGAGCCGATCAACCCGCAGGTGCTGAACGCGAAGGGATCGCTCTACCTGACCCGCCCGAGCCTCGGCCACTACACGGCGACGCGGGCCGAGTTGCTCGAGCGCGCCGGCGACGTGCTCGGCCGGGTGGCCGATGGGTCGCTCACGGTCAGGATCGATCGCGAGTTCCCGCTGGCGCAGGCGGCCGACGCCCAGCGCGCGCTCGAGGGCCGCGGGACCGCGGGAAAGCTGCTGCTCGTGCCATGACCGCACCGTTGCCGTCGCTGGTTTCGACCGAGTGGCTCGACGCGCGGCTGGGCGGGCCGGGGCTCCGCGTCGTGGACGGGTCGTGGTACCTGCCGGCCAGCGGGCGCGACCCCGCCGAGGAATACGCTGCCGGGCACATTCCGGGCGCCGTGTTCTTCGATCTCGACGCGAGCAGCGATCGCGCGTCGCCGCTGCCCCACATGCTGCCCGACGCCGAGAGCTTCGCCCGCAGGATGTCCGTGCTGGGGCTGAGCGACACGGACGATCTCGTGGTCTACGACGGCTCGGGGGTCAACCTCAGCGCGCCGCGCGTCTGGTGGACCTTCCGCACCTTCGGACACGACCGCGTCGCCGTGCTGGATGGCGGGATCGTCAAGTGGCGCCGCGAAGGGCGTCCGCTCGAAGCGGGTCTCGTTGCCGCGATTCCCGGCCGGTTCACCGCGCGGCTCGACCGCACGGCGGTGCGCGACCTCGAGGCGGTGCGGGCGAATCTCGGGAGCGGGGCCGAGCAGGTGGTGGACATGCGGTCCGCGGGGCGATTCACCGGCGCCACTCCCGAGCCCCGGGCCGGACTCCGCGGCGGGCACGTGCCGCGCAGCGTGAATCTTCCCTACGAGGAGCTGGTGGCGGAGGACGGCACGCTGCTCCCGCGGGATGCGCTCCGCCGCCGCATCGCGCTGGCCGGCATCGATCCCGCGCGGCCGATCGTGGCCACCTGTGGCTCGGGCACGAGCGCCTGCGCGCTGGTGTACGCGCTGCACGTGCTCGGGCACGATGCGGTGTCGGTGTATGATGGGTCCTGGACCGAGTGGGGCGGGCGGGCGGACACGCCGGTCTCAACGGGGCCGGCGTGAGGGCGGGACGGAACGGCTAGTGCGAGGGCGGCGCCAGGTTTCCGCACGCCACGATCGTGCCCATGTTGCTGGCCGACGCGTGGACATTCACGAAATACTGGCCGGTGCGAGGCATGACCAGAGGCAGGATCGCGTCCGCGTCCGCCTTGCCGTCGCCGTTCACCTTGAGCACCGGGTACGCGTTGGCGGGTCCGAGGATGCCGCGGTCCGCGCCGCACTGGCCCATGTGGACGTGCCATGGGTGCCGGCCGCCCGGGGCCGCGTTCTCGATGGCGACGTGCGCCTCCGTTTGCGTGGTGTCCTTTTCCCGGGTGCCCATCCACCCGGTGCCCCTCACCTGGGTAACGCCGGCGAGCTGCGCCGGCGTGGCGAGGATCGCGTTCCAGCGGCCGGCGACCGGCTGGGCGTCCTGGTTGATGCGGATGCCGCCGCCGCCGCCACATCCGGCGACGGCAAGGGCGGCGGAGACGATCAGGCCGGCGGTAACCGAGCTGCGCATGGAGCCTCCACGGGCGGGCGTCGAGTGTCGCGTCTGTTGCGCCTATATGGAACCTGCGAGCCATCGCTGCGGTGACGAGCGACACACGTTTCCGCGCTACCTGCGGCTGCGTACACCGCAGGCGCGGAGCAGCCGCGCCGGGGCCGGATAGTTGGGAAACAGGTCGCGCGCGGCGCTCGCGTGGGGAATCGCGCGATCGCAGCGGCCCGCGCGCGCCCAGGCCAGCGCGAGCAGCATCCGGATGCGGAAGCTCCCGGGGTCGATCGCGGCGGCGCGCTCCATGGCAGCGCGCTCGTGGCCATCGAATACGCCCATCGCCACCGTCTGCGCGGTGCTCCGTCCCAGGAAGACGAGCCCCACCAGCGCCGCCGCCGCCATCGCGCCGCGCCGGGACCTCCGCGTGAGTGGGAGTACGCGGAGCGGCCGGGCGGACGAGGCGAGCGCGCCGAGAATGGTCCAGGCGAAGAGCGTCGGCAGGGGCAGGAGCAGCACGGCATCGAACGCGCCCACCACTCCCACGGCGAGCACCGTCGCGACGATGGCCAGGTCGGTCAGCGCCGGCGCCCGGCCCGGCCCCCGCCGCACCCGCGCCCAGGCGCCCAGTGCGATCGACCCGCCGACCAGAGTCAGCAGCAGCAGCGCGACGAGGCCGCGCTCCGATGCCATCGCCATCCAGTCGCTGCTGGGCCATGGGTTGGTGGGGATGATGTCGTCCGCGTCGAACGATGGATCGCCGGCGGACTTGTAGAGCGGATAGTGGACCGGCCAGTTGCCGGGACCCACGCCCAGAAGCGGGTGGCGGGCCGCCATCTCGAGCGTGTTGCCGTACTGGATCAGCCGTCCGCGCCCGCTCCCTTCCTTGTAGTTGGCCAGTCCGGTGAGCGATTCCAGGTAGGGCGAGTCCGACCGCCAGTTGAGCCGGTTGGGCAGCAGCAGCGCAAGCACGAGGCCCGTCAGCGTGACCGTGGCGAGCCGCACCACCCGCCGCCGGAGCCGCTCGTCCTCCCAGAGCCCGCCCAGCCACAGGCCCTCGACCGCGAGGAACGCCCCGCACGCGCCCGCGCCGACCCATGCAGCCCGCGAGCGCGACAGCACCAGCGCGCCGGCGCAGAGCGCCACCCCGGCTGCCCCCAGCGCGAACCGGGGGCGGGTGCGCGCCTCGACCGTCGCGTACAGCAGCACGGGCAGACCGATGGTGACGAGGTGCGCCATGAAGTTGCGGTTGCCGAAGGTGCCGCCGGGTGCGCGGGTCAGGCTGGCCAGATCGGAGGTCACGAGCCCATACGCCTGCGCCAGCCCGGTCACGGCGCCCAGCACCACCGCGCCCGCCAACCCCACGAGCAGCGCCTCGCCGCGGCCGGCCCGTGCCACGGTCCGCGCGCACCAGAAGAGCGCCGCGCCCGCCAGGCTCACGCCCAGCGCGCGGAAGGCGAGCCAGCCATTGGTGGCGAACAGGGTCGAGGCGGCCGAGACGAGGAGAAAGCCGGCCAGCAGTGTGTCCACCATGAACACGGTGAGCCGCCGCGCGGCGCTCAGGCAGAGCAGCGTCGCGCCCAGCGCGGCGACGCCGAGGACCAGCTCCTTGGGAAAGGTGTAGCGGTCGAGCTGGAAGATCGGGTAGGGGACGACGGCGAGGACCACGGCGACCGCGCCCACCTGGAGCACGACCGCCGCAAGGCGGACCGCCGCCGGTGCATCCGGCACTGGGACACGCGCGGAGCGCCGCTGAGGCGTGGCAGCGCGCCGTGGGGGCAACTCGATGGACAAAATCCGCTCCTGGGGAACGACGGGTCGGCGGCCCAAGTATAACATTGGAGGATGTACACCGCGGCTGTAGGGTCGGTTCGCTATCGCTTCCCGGACCTCCGCACCCTTCTCGCCAGGGCCTCGCCGGCTCGATCGGGTGATGTGCTGGCCGGGCTCGCGGCCGCGAGCGCGGAGGAGCGCGTCGCGGCACAGATGGCGCTGGCCGATCTCCCGCTCCGGACCCTGCTCGATGAGGCGGTCGTTCCGTACGAGCTGGACGACGTCACCCGCCTCATCCTGGACAGCCACGACGCGCAGGCGTTCGCTCCTGTTCGACACCTGACCGTGGGCGGCTTCCGCGAATGGCTGCTCTCGCACGAGGCCACGCCGGAGGCGCTGGCCGCGCTCGCCCCGGGCATCACCCCGGAGATGGCGGCGGCGGTCTCCAAGATCATGCGACTCCAGGATCTGGTGCTGGTGGCGCGGAAGTGCCGGGTGGTGACGCGGTTTCGCAATACGCTCGGGCTCCCCGGCCGGCTCAGCGTCCGGCTCCAGCCCAACCACCCCACCGATGATCCGCGCGGGATCGGTGCGGCGATCTTCGACGGCCTGCTCTACGGCAGCGGCGACGCCGTCATCGGCATCAACCCGGCCACCGACAACCCGCGGGCGGTGGTTGCGCTGCTCGAGATGCTGGACGAGCTGCGCGAGCGCTACGCCATCCCCACCCAGAGCTGCGTCCTGGCCCACGTGACCACCACTCTCGAGGCGATCCGTCGCGGCGCGCCGGTGGACCTTGTCTTTCAGTCGATCGCCGGCACCGAAGCGGCCAACGCGGCGTTCGGCATTACCCTCGCCCTCCTGGCCGAGGCGCGGGACGCCGCCCTGTCGCTCGGCCGGGGAAGCCTGGGCCGGAACGTCATGTACTTCGAGACCGGCCAGGGCAGCGCGCTCTCGGCCGGGGCGCACCACGGCGTGGACCAGCAGACCTGCGAGGCCCGCGCCTATGCCGTGGCCCGCCGGTTCGAGCCGCTGCTGGTGAACACCGTCGTCGGCTTCATCGGCCCGGAATACCTCTACGACGGCAAGCAGATCACCCGCGCCGGGCTCGAGGACCACTTCTGCGGCAAGCTGCTGGGGCTGCCCATGGGGTGTGACGTCTGCTACACCAATCATGCGGAGGCCGATCAGGACGACATGGATGCCCTGCTGACGGTGCTCGCGGCGGCCGGAGTCACGTACGTGATGGGCGTTCCCGGGGCCGACGACGTCATGCTCGGCTACCAGAGCACGTCCTTCCACGACGCACTCTACCTGCGGGAGCTGCTCGGCCTGCGCCCGGCGCCGGAGTTCGAGCTCTGGCTGCGGGAGATGGGAGTGTTCGACGAGGCCAACCGGCTGCTGCCACCCAATCGGCGCGCGCTGCGGCTGCTCGGGCGTCAGGGGCTCCCCTTCCGCAGGTGATTTGGCACACCGCACCCACCCTGCCCGAGGACACATGGTACAGCCCCTTAGGACGTGGGTGACCATACCGCGGGGCCTCAGGCCGGCCGCGGCACAGGAGCGACAGCGATGACGATGCCCAACACGACGACTACGCCGTCCCCCGCAGCGCCATCCAGCGCGGAGACGAGCGACGAATCCAGGACCGGAGGCGCGCGGGCCCAGATCCGGGAAGTGAAGGACCAGGTGGTGGACCAGGCGAAGGACACCTTCCGGAAGGCGCGGGACAGCGCCGCAGGCAGCCTGAGCACCAGCCGAAGCGAGGCGGCCGACCGCATCGGCGGGATTGCGAGCGCGTTCCGGCGCACGAGCGACAATCTCCGCTCCGAGAACCAGACCCGGGTAGCCAATCTGACCGACACCCTGGCGGAGCAGACCGAGCGGTTGTCCTCCTACCTGCGGAATCACGACCTCAAGGATGTCCGCACCGACGTGGAGAACCTCGCCCGCCGGCAGCCGGCCATCGCTATCGGCGCCGCGCTGGCGCTCGGCATGCTGGGCGCGCGCTTCCTCAAGAGCTCGGAGCGGGGTGGGCGCGAGCAGTGGAAGCACGATGACCGGAGTGGAGGGGGCTATGGCGGAGTATAAATCGCGGACGGGCGAGGATCGCTCGATCGGCGAGCTGTTCGGCGAGCTCTCGCAGGACATGGCGCTGCTGGTTCGGCAGGAAACCCAGCTCGCCAAGACGGAGATGCAGCAGAAGCTGTCCAAAGTCACGACGGACCTGGTGGCCCTGGCGACCGGCGGCATCGTCGCCTACCTGGGCGGGTTGGCCCTCACGGCGTTCGTGATCCTCCTCCTCATCGATCCCATCGGCCTCAAGCCGTGGCTGGCCGCGCTGATCGTCGGCGTGGTCCTGGGCGTCGTGGGCTGGATGATGCTGCAGCGCGGGCTCAAGGAGCTGAAGCGGACCGATCCGACGCCCCGGCGGGCCGTGGATTCCATCAAGGACGACATCCAGTGGGCGAAGGAGCAGCGGCCATGAACGAAGACCAGCGGCAGGAGTCGGAGGAGCGGGAGCTCGCCGGCGACAGCTCCGCGACCGAGCGGTCGCCCGCGGAAATCGAGCGGGAGATCGAACGCACCCGGGAGCGGATGAGCAGCAACATCGATCAGCTGGGCGAGCGGCTCAGCCCCGACAACCTGAAGCAGCAGGCGCGCGAGGCGATCTCGGTGAAGGCCCAGGACGTCGTGTCCAACGTCGGCGATCAGGCGCGCGAAACCGGATCGCGGGTCATCGATTTCATCACTCAGAATCCCCTGCCGGTGGCCGCGGTGAGCCTCGGCGCCATCTGGCTCTTCGGGCTCCGCAACAGGAGCGAGGTGTCGGGCGATCGCATGGCGCGCTTCGCCTACACCGGACCCGAGCGGCGTGAGCCCAACGGTCGCCCCAGCCTCGGCCGGCGCCTGGCCGACCGGGCCGGGCAGATGAAGGAGAAGATGAGCACCGCCACGAGCCAGGCGGGAGAACGTGCCGGCGAGCTCAAGGACCGCATGCAGGAG
>DATAHW010000057.1:0-1550 GCA_036262935.1 Gemmatimonadales bacterium
TTTATCACCGGGAAACGTGCATCGGCATGATGTTCACCGGTAGATAGCCGGGATGCTGGAGTTCCCTTTCTCATCACCGTTGCCATCGGGGCCAGAAGTCGTGTTCCGGTGGCCGCTCGACGTCGCAGACCAGGTCGCCTCGCAGTGGCGGCCGTGGCAGTTGAGCCACCCCAAGTTAGTACGGCGACCGTGAATGAGCGGCCCAGCCTAGTACTCCGCCATGCTGGACATGACGGGTAGGCAGAAGCCATGATCTTGTTTTTCGGTGGAGGCAGGATCATGGCGAAGCGGTATCGGGTGACGTTGACGGCGGAGGAGCGTGAGCATCTGGAGCGCCTGACCCGCAAGGGCACGGCTTCGGTTCGGATGGTGCGACGGGCGCAGACGCTTCTGCTGGCGGCCGACGAGGAGCGAGATGAGGACATCGCGAAGGCGCTCCGGATCGGGGTGGCGACGGTGGAACGGACTCGGCGGCGGTGCGTCGATGAGGGGGTGGAGGCGTCGCTCCGGGAGCGGCCGCGGCCGGGCGCCCGGCCGAAGTTGGGGCCGAAGGAGCAGGCCTTCGTGGTCGCGCTGGCCTGTACCAAGCCACCCGAGGGCCGCGAACGCTGGACGATGCAACTCCTGGCGGAGCGCGTCGTGGAGCTGCAGATCGTCCCGGACATCACCGACGAGGCCATCCGGCGGCTGCTGAAAAGAACCAGCTCAAGCCCTGGCTCAAGAAAGCATGGGTGATCCCGACCGTCGGCGCCGAGTTCGTCGCGTGCATGGAGGACGGGCTCGACCTGTACGCCGAGGCGTACGACCCGGCCCGCCCGACCGTTTGCTTCGACGAGACCTCCAAGCAACTGATCGGCGAAACCCGCCTCCCGTTGCCGAGGGTGCCGGGCAAGCCCGAGCGGGTCGACTACGAGTACGAGCGCAAGGGGACCGCCAACCTCTTCCTGGTCACCGAGCCGCTGACGGGCTGGCGGCACGTCGACGTCACCGACCGCCGCACCAAGCCCGACTTCGCCCAGCAGCTGCGCGACCTGGTCGACCGCCACTTCCCGGACGCGGCCACGATCCGGGTCGTGCTCGACAACCTGAACACCCACACCCGGGCTGCCCTCTACGAGGCGTTCGAGCCGGCTGAGGCACGACGCATCTTGCGGAAGCTCGACTTCCACTCCACCCCGGTCCATGGCAGTTGGCTCAACATGGCCGAGGTGGAGTTCTCGCTGCTCTCCCGTCAGTGCCTCGACCGCCGCATTGGCGACCGCGACACCCTCGTCACCGAGGTCTCCGCCTGGGAAACCGCCCGCAACGAACAACGCGCCTCCATCCAGTGGCAGTTCACGGTCCATGACGCCCGGCGCAAGCTGCACCGCCTCTACCCCTCGTAACCAGCGTGGTGGAGTACTAGCGAAAACGGCCCCGGAGCGCTCCTCTTGCGGAATCCCGCACTTGCTCGTCGTCTCAAACGCCATGAGCTCGCGAACCTCGGACCGATCACGTTGCGGGATAGGTCGTGGTTCGACGACCCTGAGCGAGCCGTCAGAATGATGCTG
>DATAHW010000058.1:0-176901 GCA_036262935.1 Gemmatimonadales bacterium
CCCCGGCTTGGGCGCAAGGCCAGCCGCAAGAACCACCGCCGGCCCGGCCAGCCCCAGCCACGGATAGACCGAGGCCTCCCCACGGGCAGCACCTTCCGGCGGCCATCCCGACGCCCGTCTCGCTAGACCAATTCCCTCAGCATGCAGGGCCCGGCGTCCACACCCGGCGCCCGGCTCTCGCGTCCGCGCCCTTCTATCGGCACCTTGGAGCTTCACTCGCCGGCAGCGGCACGGAGACGCACATGACCACTCAGGCAGACGACACCCCCGAAACCTCCGGCCGCGCCGATGACGAGCACGGCGAGCGGCTGGCCGTCCTGGAGCAGCTCGAGAGCGGGCTGGAGCGGCCGATGCAGGTGATGGCGCCGCTCGATCGCGGCATGCGGTCGCTCTCCGCCCGGACGGCGGAAGGGCGGGCGCTCTGCTTCCTGCTCGCGGTGTACGCCTTGGCCGAGCTCGCCGGGCGGCAGTCCATCGAAGCGCTTCGCCGGGAGATCGCGGCACTCCGGGCGGAGCTGCGGCCGAGGGAGACGCCATGACCCTCGTCTCCGCCGCCGTGCTGCTGTTCTTCGTCATGGACCCGTTGGGGAACGTGCTCCTCTTCCTCTCCGCCCTGAAGCACGTGGACCCGGCGCGCTCGCGGTTCATCATCGTGCGCGAGATGCTCATCGCGCTCGCGATCATGATCGTATTCCTCTTCGTCGGCCGCTACGTCCTCGACCTGCTCCACGTCTCCCGCGCCGCGCTTACGGCCGGCGGCGGATTCATCCTCCTGCTCATCGCTCTCCGGATGATCTTTCCCACCAGCGAGCGGTCGCTGCGCGAGGAGGTCGAGGGGGAGCCGTTCGTCGTGCCGCTCGCCGTCCCCTACACGGCGGGGCCGTCCATGCTCGCGACCGAGCTGCTGTTCATGTCCCGTGAGCCGGAGCGGTGGCCCGTGTGGCTCGGCGCCGTGGTCCTCGCGTGGTGCGCCTCGGCGATCATCCTCTACTTCGCGAGCAACCTGGGCAAGCTGCTGGGCGAGCACGGGCTCACCGCGGTCGAGCGGCTGATGGGCATGTTGCTCGTCATCGTGGGGGTGGAGATGCTCATGGCGGGCGCCGCGGAATATCTGCGGACGTGAGGACTTCTCTGGGCATGCGCTCACTTCTGACTGCCGCGGCGGCGCTGCTCCCGGGCTGCGGAACCCTCCCCTCCCTCGACGGCCGGACCCGCTCGGTCGCCCTGGAGCACACCGCCGAGACGCGGCTGGGCAGGGCGGTCCTGCCGCTCGCGCGGGCGCACCCCGGCACCTCCGGCGTGGTGCCGCTGGCCGACGGCCGCGACGCCTTTGCCGCGCGGGCGCTGCTTGCCGACGCCGCCGAGCGCACGCTCGACGTGCAGTACTACATCTGGCACGCCGACATGTCGGGCACCCTGCTGTTTGAGGCGCTGCACCGGGCCGCCGACCGCGGGGTGCGGGTGCGGCTTCTGCTCGACGACAACAACACGGGCGGCCTCGACGGCGTCCTTGCCGCGCTGGACGCACACCCCAACATCGAGGTGCGGCTGTTCAATCCGTTCCCCAACCGCCGGTGGCGCTACCTGGGCTACCTCACCGACTTCGCGCGGCTGAACCGGCGCATGCACAACAAGTCGTTCACCGCCGACAATCAGGCCACCATCATCGGCGGACGCAATGTGGGCGACGAATACTTCGGGGCGGGGCACGACGTTCTGTTCGTCGATCTCGACGTGCTGGCGATCGGCCCGGTGGTGAACGACGTCTCCCGTGATTTCGACCGCTACTGGGCGAGCGGCTCGTCGTACCCGGCCGATCGCCTCCTGCCCGCCACGAGCCCGGCGGCGATCGCCGGCCTGGCCGCCGCAGCTTCGAGCATCGAGCGCGACCCCGCGGCCACGGCGTACATCCAGGCGATCGCCCGGCTGCCGTTCGTGCGGGCGCTGCTGGCGGGCGGCCTGCGGTTCGAATGGGCAGTCACGCGCATGGTCAGCGACGACCCCGCCAAAGGGCTGGGCCGCGCGGCCACCGAGTCGACGCTGCCCCAGCGGCTCGGAGCGATCCTCGGCGCGCCCGGGCGTGAGGTGGAGCTGGTCTCGCCCTACTTCGTGCCGACGGCGGCGGGCGTCGGGTCGTTCACCGCCCTGGCCAGGCGGGGCGTCAAGATCACGGTGCTCACCAACTCGCTCGAGGCCACCGATGTCGTGGCCGTTCACGCCGGCTACGCCAAGCGGCGGAAGCCTCTGCTCGAAGCTGGCGTTGCTCTGTTTGAGATGAAGCGCACGTCATCGCGCCCGGCGGCCGACGACCGTCGGCTAACGGGCAGCTCCGCGTCGAGCCTGCACGCCAAGACGTTCTCGGTGGACCGCGCACGCATCTTCATCGGATCGTTCAACTTCGACCCCCGCTCCGCGCGACTCAACACCGAGATGGGCTTCGTGATCGACAGCCCAACCATGGCACGGATGCTGGCCGATGCGTTTGCCGAGGCGATACCGGAGCGCGCGTACGAGGTTCGCCTGAGCGACACCGGGGCGCTGCAATGGGTGGAGCGGGAAGACGGCAGGCGGATCGTGCACGACCGAGAGCCCGGCGCCGGCTTCTGGCTCCGCGCGCTCGTCTCCGTCATGTCGGTGCTGCCTATCGAATGGCTGCTGTGAGATGGTTACCAGACCGCGCCGGGCGAGTCCGCCGGCTCGGTCGCCGGAACGATGTGCCGGACGAACCAGTCCCGCGCCAGCCGGGCCACCCGCTCGAGCGCCCCAGGCTCCTCGAACAGGTGGGTCGCACCGGGCACGATCTCCAGCGTGACGGGCGCGCTCATCCGGGCCATTGCCCGCCGGTTGAGCCCGAGGACCGCCTCATCGTCACCGCCGACGATCAGCAGCGAGGGCGCCCGCACCATCGGAAGCGCATCGCCCGCGAGGTCGGGGCGGCCGCCGCGCGAGACCACCGCGCCCACCGCGTCCGGACGCTCCGCCGCCGCCACCAGCGCGGCGCCGCCTCCGGTGCTCGCGCCGAAGAGGCCCACCGGCAGTCCCCGCGCCGCCGCCTGGTGCGCCAGCCAGTCTATCGCTCCGACCAGACGCTCTGCGAGCAGCGCGATATCGAAGCGCAACTGCCGCGTCCGGGCGTCAGCCGCCTCCTCCTCCGGCGTGAGCAGGTCCAGGAGGAGCGTGGCCAGCGCGGCTTCCCGCAGCGCTTCGGCGACGAACCGGTTGCGGGGACTGTGGCGGCTGGAGCCGCTCCCGTGCGCGAACAGCACTACGCCCCGCGCCCCGTCGGGCACGGCGAACCCGCCATCGAGGACGACCCCGCCCGCGCCGACGCGAACCTGCCGCTCATTCATCCCTCTCGTCTCAGCCATCGCTTCTCTCCTCCCGGGCGCCGCTCCGCGCCTCCGCGTGCCTGGCCCGCGCCAGCAGGTCGCGGACCTCATCGTCGCTCGTCTGCGAGAAGTCCTCGTACCAGAGCCCCACCGCATGAAACGGCTCGGGGGTGGCCCCGCAGACGACCTCATCCACCAGCTTCTGGAACGCCTCGCAGGTTTCCGCTGCCGCCACCGGCACCGCTACCACCAGCCGGGCCGGGTGCTGTGCCCCGAGCGCGGCCGCGGCCGCGGCCATGGTGGCCCCGGTCGCGAGACCGTCGTCGATGAGAATCACCGTCTTGCCCGTCACGTCGGGCGAGGGCAGCCCGTCCCGGTACTGCCGCTCGCGCCGATCGAGCTCCCGCTCCTCGCCCGCGGCCACGGCGGCGAGCTGCTCGTCGGTCACCCCGAAGCGGCGCAGGGCCCCCTCGTCGACGATGCGGATGCCCCCGGGGGCGATCGCCCCGATGGCGAGCTCCGGGTGCGACGGCAGGCCGAGTTTCCGCACCACGAACACGTCGAGGGGCGCGTGGAGCGCCTCGGCAACCTCGAAGGCCACCGGTACGCCCCCGCGTGGCAGGGCGAGCACAACCACGTCGGGGCGGTCGGCGTACTGCCCGAGGCGGGCGGCCAGGCGCCGGCCGGCATCGGCGCGATTGCGATAACGGGCAGTCATGGAAGGGATCAGCGGAACGTCGGCTGGCCTCCGGAGGGCGGGTGAACGGCACCCGCGGTCATTCGCGGGTGTTGGCCTGGCCTGAAAGAGCTAGCGCGCGGTCGGCGGGGCTTCCGTGACAGAAGTCACCCGCGGCAGCGG
This sequence comes from Gemmatimonadales bacterium, assembly GCA_036262935.1. Lineage (GTDB taxonomy): Bacteria > Gemmatimonadota > Gemmatimonadetes > Gemmatimonadales > GWC2-71-9 > CAVVWJ01. The sequence goes on from DATAHW010000058.1 coordinate 4,189, forward strand.
CTCGGCAGCGATCCCCGCCGCCCACGCGACCCTCCGGCCACCCTGTGCATTCCGGGTCGGATGGCCCCTTGATCACGCTGCCGGGTGGCATTACACTCTCGGCCTTCGCGCACCCGCAACCTCCGCAGGCGTATGTCCTTGCTCACCCTTGACGGGGTATCGAAGCACTTTGGCGGTATCGCCGCCGTAGACCAGGTCTCCTTCCAGGTGGATCGCGGGCAGGTCGTCGGCTTCCTTGGGCCCAACGGCGCGGGGAAGTCCACCACCATGCGGATGATCACCCAGTACATCGAGCCGGACGCCGGCTCCATCCGGCTCGACGGCGTTCCGCTCGACGAGGCGGGCCGCGAAGCCAAGCGCCGGATCGGCTACCTCCCCGAGAACAATCCGCTGTATCCCGAGATGCTGGTCTCGGAGTATCTCGACTTCGTGGGCCGGCTTCGTGAGCTGCAGGGTGCGGCGCGGCGGAGCGCGATCGACGAGGCGGTGGCCGCCACCGGGCTCGAGCCCGTCTTCCACCGGCCCATCGGCGAGCTCTCGAAGGGCTTCCGCCAGCGGGTCGGCCTGGCGTCCGCCATCCTCCACCGGCCCGACCTCCTCATCCTCGACGAGCCGACCGAGGGTCTCGACCCGAACCAGCGGGTCGAGATCCGGCACCTGATCGGCCATCTGGGCCGCGAGCGGACCGTGCTCCTCTCCACGCACGTGCTGCCCGAGGTGCAGTTCACCTGCTCCCGGCTGCTCATCATCAACCGTGGCCGCATCGTGGCCGACGGGCCGGTGGACGAGCTCATCGCCCGCGCGCAGGGCGCGGCCCGGATTGCCGTGGAGGCCGAGGGCGGCGGCGTGGCGGAGCGGCTGGCCGCGCTTCCGGGGGTGGCGGCGGTGGAGACGCCGGACGCGGCCGATGGGCGCGTGCGGGTGACGGTCATCGCCGCCTCGGGCGATGATCTCCGGCCGCGGATCTTCGATCTGGCCAAGGCCGAGCACTGGACGCTGTTCGAGCTCCACCAGGAGGCCGGCAGCCTCGAGGACCTGTTCCGGGAGCTCACGATTCAGTCGGAGCCATGATGATGCGCATCTGGACCGTGGCGCGCCGCGAGCTGAAGGCGCTGTTCGATCTCCCGACGGGGTACGTCCTGCTCGTCGCCTTCCTCGCCCTCAACGCCTTCCTCTTCTTCCGGCAGGCCTACCTCTCCCAGGTGGCGAGCCTCCGGCCGATGCTCGACGTGCTGCCGTGGGAGTTCCTCTTCTTCGTGCCCGCGGTGACGATGCGCTCGCTCGCGGAGGACATCCGCGGCGGCCAGCTCGAGGTCGTCCTGTCGCAGCCGCTGAGCGAGCTCGAGTTGCTGCTCGGCAAGTACGTGGCGTCGGTCCTGTTTCTCTGGATCGCGCTCGCGCTCACGCTGCTCATCCCGCTGGGCCTTTCCCTGGGCGCGGCGATGCCATGGTCCACGGTGGTGGCGCAGTACGTGGGCGCGGGCCTCCTCGCCGCCGGGTTTGCCGGCATCGGCACCTGGGCGTCGAGCGTGAGCCGGAGCCAGATCACGGCGTTCATCCTCGCGGCCGTGCCGATGTTCATCCTCATCCTGGCGGGGCTCAACCCGCTGCTCGTGGGCCTCCCGCCCGGGCTCGCCGCGGCCGCGGCCAGGATCGGTGTGCTCTCGCACTTCGACAACATCGGGCGCGGGGTGATCGACCTGCGGGATGCCGTGTATTTCGTCTCGCTCGCGGGGATCTTCCTGGCGCTGGCCTACGGCGCGCTGCTCGGCCGGAAGCTGGCGCCGAGGGGAGGCGCGCGGCGGCGGCTCCGTCTGGGGGTGGGGCTCGTCGCCGCGTCGCTGGTGGTGGTGAATCTGCTCGGCGGGTACATCGGCGGGCGGCTGGATCTTTCGCCGGGACGGGCGTACACCCTCTCACCGGCCACGCGTCAGGTGCTCGGAAACCTGGACGATCTGGTTACGATCAAGCTGTTCGCCTCGGCGGAGCTCCCGACCGAGGTGGCGCTGATGAAGCGCGACGTGGACGACCTGCTGCGCGACGTCCGCGCCGCGGGGCACGGCCGCATCCGGGTCATCGAGCGCGATCCGTCGAGCGATGCCGCAGCCCGGCAGGACGCGCAGTCGCTGGGCATCCAGCCGGTGCAGTTCAACGTGATCGGCCAGTCGGAGCTGCAGGTGAAGCAGGGCTATCTGGGGCTGGCCATCCAGCACGGCTCCCAGACCGACGCGGTGCCGTTCGTGCAGCAGACCGACGATCTCGAGTACCGTCTCATCTCCTCCATCCGGAACCTCACGCGCGCGCACAAGCCCGCCATCGGCTTCCTGGCCGGCGCGGCCGGCGGCCCGAGCGCCGGCACCGGCTACCAGGACATGCAGGAGCAGCTCGCCAAATCGTACGACGTCCGGTCCCTCGCCCCGGGCGACTCGATCCAGCACGACACCGCCTTCGCCGCGATCGTGCTGGCGGGGGCGCCGGATTCGGTCCCCGCGGGCCAGCTCGCCCGGCTCGAGCGCTACCTGGATCACGGCGGCAGCATCCTCGTCCTGGCCGGCGGCATGGCGATCGCGCCGGACATGCCGATGGCCCGCCCGCGCGCGCTCCCCTGGAACGCGCTGCTGCAGCGATTCGGCATCTCGGTGCGCGGCGACCTGGCCTACGATCTCCTGGCCAACGAGGCGATTCCGGTCCCCAGCGACTTCGGACGGGTGATGCAGATGTACCCGTTCTTCATCCGGGCGGAGAGTACGCGCCGCTCGCCCATCAACCAGGACCTGGGCGCCGCCGTCCTCACCTGGGCCAGCACGATCGACACCAGCAAGGCGGCGCCCGGCACGATCACGCCGCTCCTGGTCACCAGCGACGCGGCCGGGACCTTCACCGACGCGGCCTCGATCGATCCCGGGAGCACCTTTCCGCGGGACAAGCTGGGCCGGCGGCTGCTGGCGGTGGTGGCGGCGCCCAGGGACAGCGCGCGGGGGCGTGCCGTGGTGATCGGCAGCACCGATTTCGCCACCGACCGATTCGTGCGGGTGGCACCCGAGAACCTGGCGCTCGCGCTCAACGCGACCGACTGGCTGGCGGAGGACGAAGGCCTGATCGCGATCCGTTCGAAGGACCGGCGGCCGGTGCCACTCGTCTTCGAGACCGCGACCGAGCGGGAGCTGGCCAAGTACGGCAACCTGATCGGGCTGCCGCTGCTGGTCGCGCTGGTCGGGCTCGTGCACCTGGCCCGGCGGCGCCGCCGCACGCGGGAGCCCTACCAGCCATTCGTTCCCGCGGGGGAGGCGGCCACGTGAGCGCGAAGCAGCTTCTCCGCCTGGTCATCCTGTTCGGTGTGGTGCTCGTCCTCTGGGGCGCCGCCGCGCTGGTGCGCCGTCGCGAGGTGGCGCCCGCGGCCGGCGACGCGTTCCGGCTCCCGCCGATCACGCGCTCGCAGGTGGACACGGTCGTGCTGTCGGATTCGGCCGGCACGGTCGTCCTCGCGAAGAAGGACACGAGTGCGTGGACCGCGAACGGGCACCGCGCGGACATGCAGGCAGTGGCGGATCTGCTCACCGCCCTGACCGACAGCGCACCCGGCGGCGAGCTCGTCGCCGAGCGGAAGGCGTCCCACGCGGCGCTCGGCGTGGACAGCGCGGGTGGAACCCGCGTGCGAGTGGCGGCTGGCGGCCGCACGCTGGCGGAGCTCGTCGTGGGCCACCGCGCGCCGGAGCTCTCGGGTGGGTACGTACGCCGGGCCGGCGAGGAGCCGACCTGGCTGGTGCGCGGGGGACTCGTCAATGCGCTGAGCCGCCGGGGCGACGAATGGCGCGACCACCGGATCGCGGCCGTCCCGCCCGACAGCATCGCGGCGATCGAGCTCTCGCGGGGTGCCAGGCGCTACACGGTGCGGCGTGCGGGAAGCGGGTGGGCGCTGTCGCCTGGCGGTGCGGCCGATTCGGCGCAGGCCGAGCAGCTCGTGGCGGCGTTCCGTACGGTGGATGCGACGGGCTTCCCGACGGAGGCGCAGGCGGACTCCGCGCGGTTCGAGCGGCCCGACCGCCGGGCGCGGCTGCTCCGGAAGGACGGGACGCCGCTGCTCACGCTTCTGTTCGATTCGACCGCCGCGGGGTTCCGGGTGCGGGCGGATACGGGGAAGACGGTGTACACGATGGACGGATACAGCGTGGACCGGCTGGTGCCGGCGGATAGCACGCTGGCGGTGAGTCGGGTACGCGGCAAGACCCGGTAAATAGGTCCCCTGCCCGCGGCCTCACCCGAACGGCTGGTCGATCCCCGCGCTCTGTCTCGAGAAGAACCTCGGTCCCTCCTCCGTCATGTAGATGCAGTCCTCCAGCCGGATACCGAACTCCCCGTAGATCGCGATCGTCGGTTCGTCGCTGAAGCACATCCCCGGCGCGAGCGGCGTGCTGTTGCCGCGCACGATGTACGGCCGCTCGTGCCCGTCCATGCCGATGCCGTGCCCCGTGCGATGCGGCAGCCCGGGTACCCGGTAGCCAGGCCCGAAGCCGGCGCCGGTGATCACCTGTCTGGCAGCTGCGTCGACCGCCTCGCACGGGACTCCGACCCTGGCGGCCGCGAACGCCGCGTCCTGCGCCCGCCGCTCCAGGTTCCAGATCTCGGTCTGCCGTGCGGTCGGAGTGCCGAAAACCGTGGTCCGCGTGATGTCGGACTGGTACCCGTGGAGCGCGCAGCCGGCGTCGAGCAGGACGATGTGGCCGGCCTCGAGCTTCTGCGGCTGCACGCTGCCGTGGGGAAACGCAGAGGATTTCCCGAACCCCACCAACGCCCACGGATCGGCGCCGCCCACCCGGCGGAGCGCCGCCAGCATGTTGTCCTCCAGGTCGTACTGCGTCATCCCCTCATGGAGCGCGGCGAACGCGGCCTTGAAGGCGGCGATGGTCATGTCGCTCACCCGCTGCATCAGCGCCAGCTCGGCGGAGGATTTGTACATCCGGCAGCCGGCTGTGATCGGCGTGGCGCTCGCCAGCTCGAGCGCGGGGAGCTCGGTCCGAAAGCCGTCCACGACGAAGAACCGCACGTCCTCTTCCAGCCCGATTCTCCCCGTGGCGACGCCGCGGTCCCGCAGCAACCCCGCGAGGAGCCGGAACGGGCTCTCGTCCTCCTGCCAGGTGCGCACGTCGTTCCCGAACCGGATCAGCTCCCGGGCGCGTGCCTCCTCGAACGCCGGGCAGATCCAGGCCGGCTCGCCGCGCGCCGGGAGCACGAGGATGAACGGGCGCTCCGAGGTGGACCACCCCACCCCCGTGTAGTAGCTCATCGTGGAGCCCGGCTCGATGACCACCGCCCCGATCCCCAGCGTCGCCATGAGTCGCTGCGCCTTCGCGATCCGGGCGCGCCGCTCCGGATCGCCGATCGGCGCCGCCCCGGCCGTCATCGGCTCGAGCCGCCGGATGGGCGCGGGCAGATCGCAGGGATCGGGCTCACCGGCGGACGGTGCGCGGCCAGGCCGGGTGGCCGCGGCACCGGCCAGCCCGGTCAAGGTGATGGCGAATTCCCGTCGGGTGAGTTCCATTTGAGTGGTGGGAAGCTACGGAGGATCCGCGCGCCCGGGAAGAGCGATACGTTCGGAGTCCAGCCGGAAGAAAGCCGTGAGACCGGCCGCTGAAGCCTTCCGGCGCCTCCGCGCCTTCGCCACAGCCGCGGCTCTGACGGCCACCGTGTCCGGTGGCCTGCTCGCCCAGACGGGCGCGGCGCCCTCCTATCACGTCGTCCGCTCCATCACGCTCGGCGGGAGCGGCCGGTGGGACTACATCACGCTGGACTCCGTGAAGCACCGGCTGTTCATCGCCCGGCAGACCCGGGTGATGGTGGTGAACCCCGAGTCCGGCAAACTGCTCGGTGAGGTTCCGGGGCTCGACGGCGCGCACGGCGTGGCCCTCGACTACGCGACGGGCCATGGCTTCGCCACGTCGGGCCGCGACGGCAGCGTGACGATGTTCGCTCTCGGAACCCTGCGGGTGCTCCGGCGGACCCCGGCCGGCGCGGGCGCCGATGCCGTGCTCTACGACCCCGCCTCCAGGCGCGTCTTCACCGACCATGGCGCTGGATCAGCGCACGCACCGGCTCTACACAGTGACGAGCCCGGCGTCGGACACCTTCTCACTGCTCGTGCTCGACCGCCGGTGACCAACCGGGCAGGAGGGATTCGCGCATGACGTCGCTCGATCTCATCCCGTTCGGGGCCGAGGCGCAGCGGGCTGTGGAGCGCCAGTGGCTCGCGGCGGTCCGCGACCATGCCCTGCCGGGCGGGGTCCGGACAGCCGTGCGAAGCTCCTGGGAGCGAAGTCTCGGCGCGGCCGTGCCGCCCGATCTGCGCGAGGCGCCGGTCGTCATGGACGCGAGCGCGCTGGTGGACGCGGTGGAGACCACCGACTGGCTCGACCTGGCCCGCGCCCGGATGGCAGAGCACGAGCAGTCTTTCGCCGGCGCCGGACACATCCTCACGCTGTTCGATCACGAGGCCCGGATGCTGTCCGCCGAGGGCGATCCCGCCGCCCTGGAAGGCCTCGCCGACATCAATTTCCGCCCGGGTGCGCTCTGGTCCGAACACGTCGTCGGCACCAACGGGCCCGGCACCGCCCTCGCCACCGGCAGCGCCGTGCACATCGTCGGCGCCGAGCATTTCTGCGCCCGCTGGCAGCGCTGGCACTGTGCCGCGGTCCCCATCCGCGAACTGTCCACCGGGCGGAGCCTCGGCGTGCTCGACGTCTCCGGGTTCCGGGACCAGGCGCACCCGCACACCCTGAACCTGGCCCTAGCCCTCGCGCTGGCGATCGAGCAGAGCGTTGCCGCGCGAGAGATCGAGCGCCGGTATCTCGTGGTCACGCGGCTTACGCATCTGAGTCAGCGCTATCCTGCCGACGGCGTCGTGGCGGTCGACCGGCGTGGACGGATCCTCCTCGCCTCGCCCGCGGCGCCGACGGAGTTGAGCCCGGGGCGGGAAGATCCCGCGCTCCGGGCGCTCGTCCCGGAACTCGTCGGCCGGACGCGCGACCCGCTCCCGCAGGAGGTCGCCCTCGCGGGCGACGCAGGTGGTGGTGCAAGGCGAGGAGTGTGGCACCCCGTCCTGGAGGGGCACACCGTGGTAGGAGGCTGCCTGGTGCTGGAGCATCGGGAGACGGGAGCCCGTCCGCGCGCCCGGAAGGCGCCGGGCCGGCTGGGCAGCCCCCGGCACACCTTCGCCGACATCGTCGGGGAGAGCCCGGCGTGCCGGTCCGCCCGCCAGGCCGCGCTCGCCGCGGCCGGGACCGACTTGCCGGTTCTGCTCCTGGGCGAGCCGGGCACGGGCGCGGAGCTGTTCGCCCAGGCGATTCACCAGGCGGGGAGCCGGCGGGACCGGCCGTTTCTCGCCGCCAACTGCGCGGCGTTGTCCCGCCGACAGATCGAGGCGGCAGGAGAGGGGACCCTCTTCCTCGCCGAGCTGGGCGACCTGCCGCCCGCGGCCCAGGCGACGCTCCTCCGCGCACTGGAGGAGGGCGAGGACGTGCGGATCATCGGCGCCACCAGCCGCGATCCGGCCGCCCTGCTCGCGAGCGGCTTTGCGCCCGCGCTGTACCGTGCGATCAGCGTGATGCGCGTCCAGCTCCACCCGCTCCGCGCCAGGCGGGAGGACCTCCCCGCGCTTGCCGGCCGGCTATTCGAGACGGTAGCGCGTGACCTCGGCCGCCCCGAAGTGGTGGTCGACCCGGAGGTGCTCACCGCGTTCCAGGCGTACGCCTGGCCGGGGAACCTCCGGGAGCTCAGGAACGTGGTCCGCCGGCTGATGGTCTTTGCGGGACACACGATCGGGGTGGCCGATCTCCCGCAGGCCATCCGGGCGGCGCATTATGGCAATGCCATGGTCCCAGCGCCGCTCGCCCCCACCTCGCCCATCGACCTCGAGGACGCCCGGCTCATGGAAGTGATCAACCGCTCCCATACCATGGCCGATGCCGCCGCCGAGCTCGGGGTCACCCGCAGCACCCTCTACCGCCGCATGGAACGCTTCGGGCTCCGGCCCAAGCGCGTGGTCGACCGGGAATAGCGCGCGACAAATGTCGCGCACCGCTTGACCGCCGCCGCACCCGGCCGTATGGTCGAGCCAGTCCCTCTCGACGCGCACCCGCGCCGTCTGTCCCCTTCGTGTGGAGGTATCCCCGTGGGTACCACAACCCAGCAGCTCCCGACCGCGACGCTCCCGGCCGGCGTGAAGCTTCCCATTCCGATCCGGAGCCGGTACGACAACTGGATCGGCGGCGAGTACGCCGCGCCGGCGCGCGGCCAGTACTTCATGAACCCCACGCCCATCACCGGCCAGCCCCTGTGTGAGGTGGCCCGCTCGACCCACGAGGACGTGGACAAGGCGCTGGACGCGGCCCACGCCGCCGCGCTGAGCTGGAACACCACGTCGGCCGGCTACCGCGCCAACATCCTCAACCGCATCGCGGACCGGCTGGAGCAGAACCTCGAGGCCATCGCGCTGATCGAGACGATCGACAACGGCAAGCCCATCCGCGAGACGATGGCGGCCGATCTGCCGCTCGCCATCGACCACTTCCGTTACTTCGCCGGGGCCATCCGGGCGCAGGAAGGCGGCATCTCCGAGCTCGACGCGGACACCGTCGCCTATCACTTCCACGAGCCGCTCGGCGTCGTGGCGCAGATCATCCCGTGGAACTTTCCTCTGCTGATGGCCACGTGGAAGCTCGCTCCCGCGCTCGCGGCGGGGAACTGCGTGGTCCTCAAGCCGGCCGAGCAGACGCCGGTGTCGATCATGGCGTTCATGGAGCTCATCGCCGACATCCTGCCGAGCGGCGTGGTCAACGTGGTGCAGGGCTTCGGCGTCGAGGCAGGCAAGCCGCTGGCGCAGAGCCCGCGGGTGGCCAAGGTGGCGTTCACCGGCGAGACCACGACCGGCCGGCTCATCATGCAGTACGCGTCGGAGAACCTGATTCCGGTGACGCTGGAGCTGGGCGGGAAGTCGCCCAACATCTTCTTCGCCGACGTCATGGAGGCGGATGACGACTTCTTCGACAAGGCGCTCGAGGGCTTCGCCATGTTCGCCCTCAACCAGGGCGAGGTCTGCACCTGTCCCTCCCGCGCCCTGGTGCAGGAATCCATCTACGACCGGTTCATGGAGCGCGCGGTGGCCCGCACCCGCGCCATCGTGGAAGGCAACCCGCTCGACCCCAACACCATGCTCGGTGCCCAGGCCTCGAATGACCAGCTAGAGAAGATTTTGAGCTACTTCGACATCGGAAAGAAGGAAGGAGCCAAGGTCCTCACCGGCGGGAAGCGCCGCGTGCACGAGGGGGAGCTGAGTGAGGGCTACTACGTCCAGCCCACGATCCTCGAGGGCCACAACAAGATGCGCGTGTTCCAGGAGGAGATCTTCGGGCCGGTGGTGTCGGTCACCAAGTTCAAGGACTACGACGACGCGCTCGCCATCGCCAACGACACGCTCTACGGCCTGGGCGCCGGGCTCTGGAGCCGGGACGCCAACACCTGTTACCGCATGGGCCGCGCGATCAAGGCCGGGCGCGTCTGGACCAACTGCTATCACCTGTATCCGGCGCACGCGGCGTTCGGCGGCTACAAGCAGTCGGGCATGGGGCGCGAGAACCACCGGATGATGCTCGATCACTACCAGCAGACGAAGAACATGCTGGTCAGCTACAGCCCCAAGAAGCTTGGCTTCTTCTGATCCGCAGGCGGTCCCGCGCGTCGAGATCACGCCCGAGGCCGCCACCGTGCTCCGCCAACTCGCGGCGGAGCACGGTCCGCTGCTCTTCCACCAGTCCGGCGGCTGCTGCGACGGCAGCTCGCCCATGTGCTACCCCGCGCGCGAGTTCCGCGTGGGCCAACGCGATGTCATGCTGGGCGAGGTGGGGGGCGTGCCGGTGTACATCGGCGCGCTGCAGTACGAGCTGTGGCGCCACACCCAACTGCTGATCGACGTGGTACCGGGCCGGGGCGCGGGCTTCTCGCTCGAGGCGCCGCTCGGCGTGCGGTTCCTCACCCGATCGCGGGTGTTCGATCCGGCGGAGCAGGCGTGGCTGGACGGGTGCCCGCCCCGGATCGGACCGGCGGCGTAGGTCCCATCAGGCGCTGCACGTGGGCCGCCAAGGTGTCGGGGGAAAACGGCTTCTGCAGGAACTCGTGTCCGGCCGAGAGCCCCTGCCTCACGACGTCGCCGTCGGGGTGGCCGGACAGGAACAGCACGGGAACGGTGAGCCCCCGCCCGGCCAGCCTGGTTGCCAGCTCCGCTCCCCCCATGACCGGCATGGCGAGATCCGTCACCAGCAGGCACAGGTCCCCCCCGAGGCCTGCCTCCAGGTGCGCCAGGGCTTCCGCGCCCTGACCCGCCTCGACCACCCGGAAGCCCTCCTCGGTAAGCACGCGGGTGATGAGCGAGCGGACCGACACCTCGTCCTCGGCCACGATTGCCACGCCGCGTGAGTGCCGCTCCGCCGCCGCCGCCGCACTCGGCACCGGAGCATCCGTCACGCCGGGCCTGACCCCAGTGGATCGAGGCAGATAGATCGTCAGCTTTGCCCCCGCCCTGCGGGCGCTCTCCGCCGTCACATAGCCGCCGCTCTGCCGGACGATGCCATAGACGGTCGAGAGCCCGAGCCCCGTGCCCTGCCCTGTCGGCTTGGTGGTGAAGAAGGGCTCGAACGCCCGCCGCAGGGTCAGCTCATCCATGCCCACGCCCGTATCGCTCACGCTCAGCGTCACATAGTGCCCGGGTACGGCCTCCTGCCCGCCATCGATCGAATTGCCCGCGCGTACCTCCACGTTCGCCGTCTGGATGCGAAGCACGCCCCCTTCCGGCATCGCGTCGCGGGCATTCAGGATGAGGTTGAGGAGCGCCTGCCCGAGCTGTCCGCGATCGGCCGTCGCAACCGCGAGATCGGGGGCGAGCGAGAGCTGCAGCTCGATCCGCGGCCCCAGCGTCCGGGAGAGGATAGTCTCCATTTCGGTGACGATGGTGTTGAGCGCCAGCTCCTCCGGCCGCAGCAGTTGGCGCCGTCCGAAGGCGAGCAACTGGGCCGTGATGTTGGCGCTGCGCCGTGCCGCCCGCTCGATCTGGTCGAGGTCCGCCCGGAACCCCTCAGGCACATCGGACCGGCGCAGCAGGAAGTCCGCCGACCCGAGCACCACGGTCATCTGGTTGTTCACCTCGTGCGCGACCCCTCCGGCCAACTGGCCCACGGCGTCCATGCGCTGGGACTGCTGCAGTTGCTCCTCGGCGCGCCGGCGCTCCGTCACATCACGGAAGAACACCGCCATGCCATCGGGCGTGGCGTACGCGTGGATCTCGAGCCAGCGCGCATGGGCGGGATACCACTGCTCGAACGACCTGGGGGCGCGATCGGCCATGACGCGCCGATACTCCTGCTCGGCCCGGGTGCCCAGGAGGTCAGGCCACAGTTCCCACATCGTGTGACCGTGCAACGCCTCACCGGGCAGGCCGGGCGCCTCCAGGCCATAGCCCCGGAGCATGCTCGCCGCCTGGTGATTCATGTAGCTGATCCGCCACTCGCGATCGAACGCGATGTAGGCGTCCGGCGTGCCCTCGAGCACCGCCCCGAGCGTGCGCTCCGCCGCTTCGCGGCGCGCCATTTCGACCTCCAGCGCGACCACCCGGTCGGCCGCCAGTTGGGCGCTCGCCGCTGCCGCCTGTCCCTGCCGCTCCGCCTCCCGCGCGAAGCGTTCGGTACGCCGCCGAGCCATATGCTGGGCCGTGCCCAAGCCTACCAGCAGCAGGTTGTTGAAGACATTGATGCCGAGCGCCAGGATCGTGTCCCGGCTGGGCGCGCCGAACCCTGCCTGGGGAGGCAGGAGGAAGAACCACACCCCGAGCGTGCCAAGCGTCAACGCGGTCAGCCCGGGCCCCAGCCCCCCGAACCAGGTGGCCACGTATACCCCGACAAAGAGCGTGATGAAGGGGTAGGCCGTCGGCAGGATCGGGCGCAGGGCCTCCCGCCCCAGGACCACGGCCGCGGCGCACACGACGGCCACGGCGTAGCCGTGCCAGCCGCGAGAAGCCGGCCGTGGCGTGGGACTCGACGTCATGCCCGCTCCTTGCGGCAGAAGAGGCAGCGTACGTTCTCGGGGACGCACCGGCAGGAACCTCTCGAACGGCGCGTACAGCAAGATAACGCTCAACCGGGCAAACGACCGAAGCGGCCGCCCGATGGGCCGCCGCTCCGGTGTACAGCGCGTTTGGGAGGCTGGGTGCCTGGGGCGACGGGCCCGCTACTGCACCGCGTTCATCATATCGAAGATCGGCAGGTACATCGCGATGACCATCCCACCCACGATCACCCCCAAAACCACGATCATCATCGGCTCCATCATGCTGAGCAGCGCGCTGACGGCGACGTCCACCTCCTCGTCGTAGAAGTCCGCGATCTTGCTCAGCATCTCGTCGAGGCCGCCGGTCTGCTCGCCCACCGCGATCATCGAGATGACCATCGGCGGGAACACCTTCGACTTCTCCAGCGGCGCCGCGATCGTCTCGCCGCCCGCGATACTCTGGCGCGACTCCATGACGGCGTTGTGGACCACCTGGTTGCCCGCCGTCTTGGCCGTGATCTCGAGCCCCTCGAGAATCGAGACGCCCGAGCTCACCAGCGTGCCCAGCGTCCGGGTGAAGCGCGACACCGCCGACTTCCGGATCACGTCGCCCAGCACCGGCGCCTTGAGCAGGATGGCGTCGATCTGGAGGCGGCCGGCCGCCGTGGCGTAGTAGCTCCGGATGGAGAAGATGATGCCGCCGACGGCCAGCAGGATGGCCCACCAGAATCCGATCAGGAAGTGCGACATCCCGATCACCACCCGCGTCGGGAGCGGCAGCTCCAGGTTGGCGGAGGCGAACATGGTCTGGAACGTGGGGATCACGAACACGAGCAGGATGCAGATGGCGATCGCCGCCACCGACATGATCACGCCCGGGTAGATCATCGCGCCCTTCACCTTCCGCACCAGGGCGTCGTTCTTTTCCAGGAATGTGGCCAGCCGGAGCAGAATCGTGTCCAGGATGCCGCCGGCCTCGCCCGCGGCCACCATGTTCACGTAGAGCGCCGAGAACGCCTTGGGGTGCTTGGAGAAGGCGTCGGCCAGCGTGTTGCCGCTCTCCACGTCATACACCACGGCCCGGGTGACGTCGGCCAGGGCCTTGTTCTCGGTCTGCGAGGCCAGGATGTTGAGCGACTGCACCAGCGGCAGACCGGCGTTGATCATCGTGGCGAACTGGCGCGTAAAGATGACCACGTCCCGCGTCTTGATGCGGGGCGCGCCCATGCTGAGCTTGATCTGCTTGGGCGCTTCCCGCACGCTCACCAGGATCAGGCGGTTCTTCCGCAGATGCGCGGTGACGTCGTCCCTGGTGGGGACGTCGAGCTGGCCCTTCTGGATCTGCCCGGTCTGCGAGCGGGCGGTGTACTCGAACATCGGCATCGGCAGGGCCTCCGATTAACGACGGCCGGCGGTGGCGCGCTGGTTTCCGTTGACGGTCGCGATGTCCTGCTCCTCCATCGGCGTCACGCCGATCATCCGGAGGAACTCCTTCGGCTCCGAGGACACGCGCTCGCACTCCTCCTGGGTCACCTCGCGGCTGGTGTAGAGCTGGAACAGCGCGTCGTTCATGGTCTGCATCCCGTGCTTCTTGCCCGACTGCATCGCGGAGTAGATCTGGTGGATCTTGTCGTCGCGGATGAGCGCGCGGATGGCGGGCGTGGCCACCATGATCTCGCAGGCCATGACCCGGCCGCGACCGCGCTGCTTGGGGAGCAGGGTCTGGGTCACGACGCCCTCGAGCACGAACGCGAGCTGCGCCCGGACCTGCGACTGCTGGTTCGAGGGGAAGACGTCGATGATGCGGTTGATCGATTCCGCCGCGGAGTTGGTGTGCAGCGTCGCCAGAGCCAGGTGGCCGGTCTCCGCGATCGTGAGCGCGGCGGCGATGGTTTCGAGATCGCGCATCTCGCCCACCAGGATCACGTCCGGATCCTCTCGCAGCGCATACTTGAGCGCGGTGGCGAAGCTCTTGGTGTCGGTGCCGATCTCCCGCTGGTTGACGATGCAGCCCTGGTGGCGGTGGATGAACTCGATCGGGTCTTCCACCGTGATGATGTGGCCCTTCCGCTCCTTGTTGATCTTGTCGATGATGGCCGCCAGCGTGGTGCTCTTACCCGAGCCGGTCGGCCCCGTTACCAGGATCAGCCCCCGCGGGCGCTCGGCCAGCTTGGCGATGACCGGCGGCAGCCCCAACTCGTTGAAGGTTCGCACATTGAACGGAATCATGCGGATTACCATGGACACGCAGCCGCGCTGCTTGAAGCAGTTGCCGCGGAATCGGGCCAGATTCTGGATGCCGAACGAGAAATCGAGCTCGTCCTCGGTCTCGAAGCGCTTCTTCTGGTTCTCGGTCAGGACCGAGTAGGCCAGGTGGAGGGTGTCCTTGGGCGTCAGGATCTCGGCGACCGAGCTGTCGGCCATGTCTCCGTCGATGCGCAGCTTGGGCCGCTCGCCCGTGCTGATGTGCAGGTCGGAGGCCTCCTTCTCGATCATCTCCTCCAGCAATGCCCGCAGATTGAAGCTCATCCGGCTGTCTCCTTGACCACTTCTTCGAGGGTGGTGACACCGCGCTCGACCTTCTTCATGCCGTCCATGCGCAAGGTGAGCATCCCCTCGGATACCGCCTGCTCCTGCATCTCGGAGACGGAGGCACCGCGGAGAATCATCCGGCGCAGTTCGGGCGACATGGCCATCACTTCATACAGGCCCGCCCGGCCCTTGTAGCCGGTCCCGCTGCAGGTATCGCAGCCGGTCCCCTTCATGAACGGTATCGCGCGCAGCTTCTCAATATCCGTGCCCAGGGGGGACAACTGCTCGTCGGTGTACTTGTGCGGACCTTTGCAGTCCTTGCAGATCCGTCGCACCAGCCGCTGTGCCACCACCAGATTGACGGCGCTGGCCACGTTGAACGCCTCGATGCCCATGTCGATCATTCGCGTAATCGTGCTCGGCGCGTCGTTGGTGTGGAGCGTCGAGAGCACCAGGTGGCCGGTGAGCGCGGCCTTGATGGCGATGCCGCCGGTTTCCAGGTCCCGGATCTCGCCGATCATGATGATGTTCGGGTCCTGCCGCAGGAACGCCTTGAGTGCCGCCGCGAACGTCAGGCCGATCTCCGTGCGCACCAGCACCTGATTGATGCCCATCAGGTTGTACTCGACGGGGTCCTCCGCCGTCATGATGTTCACTTCGGGCGTGTTGACCCGCGAGAGCGCGGAGTAGAGCGTCGTGGTCTTGCCCGAGCCCGTCGGGCCGGTGACGAGCACCATGCCATACGGGTTCAGGATGGCCTTCATGAGGTCCTTCTCCGCCTTCACCTCGAAGCCGAACTTGGTCAGGTCGAGCGTCAGATTGCCCTTGTCCAGGATCCGGAGCACGATCTTCTCGCCGTAGAGCACCGGCAGGGTCGAGACGCGGAAGTCGATGACGCGGTTTCCCATCTTGAGCTTGAGGCGGCCGTCCTGCGGCACCCGCCGCTCGGCGATGTTGAGCTGCGAGAGGATCTTGATGCGGGAGGTGAGCGCCGCCTTCATCCGGAGCGGCGGCCGCATGATCTCGAGGAGCGAGCCGTCGATTCGGTAGCGCACCCGGATCTCGTGCTCGAACGGTTCGATGTGGATGTCGCTCGCGCCGCGCTTGACCGCCTCGACCAAAAGCCCGTTGATCAGCTTCACCACCGGCGCATCCTCGATCTGCGCCTGGGTGACCGTCTCCTCCTCCCGCTCCTCGACGACCTCGAGGTCCTCGCCCGCCTCCATGTCGCGCAGGATGCTCTGCAGCTCCTGCTCGTTGCTGGCCTGGTAGTGCTTCTCGATCAGGCCGCGCAACGTGTACTCCCCCGCGATGACCGGGAAGAGATCGAAACGGGTGACGAACTTGAGGTCCTCGAGCAACCCCATGTCGCTCGGATCGGCCATGGCGACGGTGAGGGTCCGGCCTTCCCGCTTGAGCGGCAGCACCATGCCCTTGGCCGCCATATCGCCGGGGACCAGCTTCAGGATCTTGGGATCCACGTCGAACCGGGACAGATCGACCGCCGGCATCCGGTATTGGCGGGCGAGGACCTTGGTGACCTCGAGCTCCGGCACGAAGCCCAGCTTGACCAGGAGATACCCCAGGCGCTGCTTCGTGGCCTTCTGCTCCACGAGCGCCTGACCGAGCTGCTCGCGCGAGAGAAGACCGTCGCGCAGGAGGGTTTCGCCGAGCCGGTCGCTGTTGCCGGCGGCCGCGGTGGCCATGGTCCAGTGAAGTCCGGATCTGGGGGTGGTCAGGGATTGTGGCTGGAAGCGGGACCGGGGGAGTCAAGGACCGCTCACCCGGAGACGTCCCTGCAACCTGCCAAGGGCGGCCGGACCAAAACCCGGCACCCGAGCCAATTCCTGCACAGCACGGAATGGGCCGTTGGCCTCCCGAAACGCGAGGATCGCGCGCGCACGCGCTAACCCGATTCCCGGCAGAGCGTCAAACTCCGAGACACCGGCTGTATTGAGATCCACTACGTTCGGCAGCCCCGGAGCGCCCGATCCATCGGCGCTTACCCGCGGCTCGGCAGACCCACGCGGCTGTCCGGAGAAGGCGAGATGCGGGCCCAGGGTGGCGAGCAACCCCGGACCCACGCCGGCCACACGGTCGAGCCCGTTGAGGCTGCCGAATGGCCCGTTGGCCTCGCGATCCGCCACGATCCTCTTGGCGAGCGCCAGACCTACTCGGGGCAGACGCGCGAGCTCCTCCGCGCCCGCCCGGTCCGCATCGATGCGCTCATCCGGCGCGAGTGGTCGTGACAGTGCGAGGATGCTGTCCCGGTGGGCGGCCGGCGAGCGCGGCGGAAGCGCTGCAAGCAGTTGCACCTCTCCGGGCGCCTCCCCAGGACGGGTCAACCACCACCGAACTCCCTGACCTGCAAGAGCCAGGGACAGGAGGAGCAGCAGCGCACGACGCTCGGCGGCGGACATGTCCCACGCTAGCGCGGTGAGCAAAAGGGAAGGAGGCGGAAACGCGCGGGGCGGGGCGGAAAGCCGGAGGGAGGAAAAGTCGGAAGGCCGTGAGCCAGCCAGCACTGTCATCCCGAGCGGAGCGAGGGACCTACTCACCCGGAGTCCGAACTCGGCCAGGCTAGGTCCCTCGCTCCGCTCGGGATGACAGTGCCGACGCCCGCGCCGTTCCGTCCTTCCGTCTTTCCGTCCTTCAGTCCTTCCGTCTACTCCTCCCTCCGCACCAGCGCCACCGCCACGTCGCCGACGATCTGGAGGCTCGCGGCGCTCACTTTGTCGATGGTGTCGTCCGGGGTGTGCCACGAGGGGTAATCGAAGTCTACGACATCGATGGCGCGGATGCCGACTTTCTGGAGCTCGAGATGGTCGTCGATCAGCGTGTGCTTCGGCGTGGCTACGAACGTGCCGGCGTAGCCGAGGTCCTTGGCGGTGTCCCAGACGAGCTCGACCACCTCGGGCGCGCCGACTAGGGAGTTCCCCTCCTCGAAGATCTGCAGGTCCTTGTCGGCCACCAGGTCGAAGAGTACTGCGTAGAGCGGCTGCGGTCCCGCTACCGGATGCGTCGCGTAGTAGCGCGAGCCGATGAGCACGTCATTGGGGGCGTTGGTGAAGTCGCCGTAGTCCTCGCCATCCACGAAGAGCAGATCCACGCCGACCGACGGGGGCGCGCGCTTGAGCACGTCCGCCACGCCCAGCAGCACGGCCACGCCGGAACCACCGTCGTTCGCGCCGGGAACCGGCTTGGTCGAGTCGCTCGAGGCCGGCCCGTCGGCCGTGGGCCGGCTGTCCCAGTGCGCCAGGAACAGGATGCGTTTGGCCGCCCCCGGCTTGAATCGGGCGATGAAGTTGGTAAGCGGAAGCGAGTCGCCCTTCGCGGTCACATGGGTCCACGACTGCACGACCACCGTGTCGGCCCGCTGCCGGAGCAGACTGTCGAGCCACGCGGCGGCGCGCCGGTGCGCCTCCGTCCCGGGAATCCGCGGCCCGAAACCGACCTGGGTCTCGATGTACTGGAAGGCTGTGGTCCCCGCGAACTCGCGGGCGTGAGAAGTCCGGTCGTGACACCCGGCGACCAGGATGAAAACCAGCAAGGCAATGCGGCGCATGGGCAGGAAGGTAACAGGGAGAGGACGGACGGAAAGACGGAAGGCCGTGAGCCAGCCGACGTCCGCGCCGTTCCGTCCTTCCGTCCTTCCGTCTACCGATAGTCCCCCGCGAACAGCGAGAGCTGAAATGACGCGATCACCGAGATCTGCGAGGTTCGCCGGCTCAGATGGCGCGAGTCGGTCACCGAGTAGTCGAGCTGCAGGCCGCCGCTCAGGGTCTGCAGCAGGTCGGTGTCCACACCGGCGCGGACCTCCTGGCGGCGGACGTCGGAGATCACCTCGCACTCGGGCTCGGTGCCCTGGCTCAGGCAGGTCTTGGCTGCCGTCTGCAGATAGGACAGCGAGCTTCGCAGCGGCTTCCGCGCCCGGCTGATCGAACGCGGCAGCCGGAAGGCGTAGTTGAGCGCGCCGGTCACGTCGTTCTGGTCGAGCAGCGTCTCGTTCCCGTTCGACAGGTTCGACTGGTTGGTCCGGTTGAGCCCCAGGGTCATGCTGATCCCGTTGCGCAGTCCGATCTGCAGGTCGGGCACGAAGGAGGAGGACGAGATCGACGTCAAGGCCGGCGGGCCGGTCCGGCTGGCCTGCACGGAGCTGCCCTCGCGCCGGCGGAAGGTCGTGCCGAGGGCCAGGATGGAGAACGGGCCCTTGGGGAAGGTGTGGCTCCAGCGGACGTTCCCGACGGGGAACTCGCGCTGCTTGGTTTCCGTCTCCACGAACCCTTCCCCCACGCGCTGGAGGCGCGTGGTCCGGGTGAGCGCGTGGGACAGCGTGAAGGTGATGCCGAACGGCAGATCGGCGCCACTCGAGACCGTGGCGGTCCGGGCCTCGGAGACTCCGCGGGCGGGAGCGCCCTCCTGGCTGAGGAATCCCCCCTCGAGCCCGCCGAGCGCGAGCTGGTACTTGATGGCGGGGTCAAACGCGCTGAGATCGAACGTCGAGCCCCTGGTGATCCGGGTGCTCGCGTCGAGCGGGCGGATGCGGGCCACCGCCTTGCCCACGGTGCTGCTGTCACCCACGATCTGCCGCAGAAAGCCGGAGACATCGAACGCGGCGCCGAGCTCGTTGGTGCGCGAATTATTGAGCGTCTGCGGCAGCACGAACGCGCCGCTGTCCTCCTCCACGCGCACCGGGTCCCGACTCGACAGCATGCGCGACAGCACGAAGTTGCTGCTGCTGAGGAACCGCGGCCGGAGCCATGCCGTGAGCGCCGGCGTGAGCGAGAGCGCGGTGGTCAGCGACCGATCGCGCTCGACACCCACCGGGATACCGGCCAGGAAGCGCCGCTCGCTGTACGCCAGCCGGCCGATCGGAAGCGAGTCGGGATAGACCCGGAGGTCGCGGGTGCTGGTCAGGTCACTGCTCAGCGAGAGCATGCCGAGCGGCTGCCAGGTCAGGCCGGCCGCGTTCCGCCACAGGTGATTGAGCGCGAGCGTGGGCTGGAGCGCCTGGTCGTCGCTCCGCGCCACCGGGAAGCGGAACGCCGTGGCCTCCGCCTGATCGCGGGTGAGCCCGCTGGTGAACGAGATCCGGGTCGGCGCGAGGCTCAGGGTCGCGTGCGTCAGGCTCTTGCCGATCTCGCTCTCCCGCAGGAAGTCCGGCAGGATGCCGACCAGGCCGCCGAGCGGCAGGCGGAAGCCGTGGCGCCGCATCTGGAGCAGGTAGGTGAGGTTGACCGTGTAGTTGCTCGAGCTCGCCTCGGACAGCTCGGTGGCGGCATGGCCGTTGGTCACGCTCGCGGACATCGAGAGTGGATCGAGCAGCCCGCGCGCCAACCAGCTCTTCCCCGCCCGGCTCCTCCGGATGGCCAGGCTGAAGCTGGTGCTGCTGTTCTCCGGCGTGCGGAGGCCGGACAGCGCGTCGCCCCGGATATCGGTGCCCGTGAGGAGCTCGGGGCTGATGCCGGTGCGCGCGTAGTTGATGGTGAACGGAATCGCGAGCCCGAGCGCGGCGGGCAGGAACTTCTCGAGCCGCAGGCTGCTCGAGAGCTGCAGCGCATCCTTGCCGAGGTACGTCGGGTCCTGATTGATCTGACGGAACTGCCCGTTCTGCCGGATATAGGACATCGTGACAGTGCCGACAGTGGACGCCGTGAGCCGGGCGTCCACCGAGGCCGCCGTGCCGGTGGCGGACACCGGCTCGCTCAACCGGATATCGTCCACCCAGAGCTCGACCGACGGGGTCGTGACCGTTTCCGCAACCCGGTAGATGCCGGCGGAGATCTCCTGCACCGCGGCGAGGTTCGGCGGGTTGACGCCGGGGTCGCGGACGTGGACCAGGTACGGCCCCTCGCACGCCACGTATGCCTCTGGCTCCTCCGTACCGCACTCCGCGGCCCCCGAAGGACCTTGGCCGCTGAGCCAGCGGTTCTCCACTTCGGCCCGGAGGCGTCGCCAGGTCTCGAGATCGATCGTGAACTCGGGCTCCCAGGTGGTGGACTTCGCCGGCCCGCGATAGAGATAGAAGTTGTCGTTGTCGCTGCCGACCTTGAGGTACGCCTGCAGATCGCCCTCTTCCCAGCCGGGCCCATGGCCCCGCATCCAGACACGGAGCGTGCGGTAGTTGAGGAGGTTCTGCGGCCCCGAGGGCACGCGCAGGTATGCCTCCGCGCGTTCCCCCTGGTGCAGGTCCTGCCCGATGACGCGGAGCGACCGCTCGTTGATCTGGGTGCCCTGCGCGTTCCGGTCGCCGCCCCGGTGGGCGACGTCGTCGAACACGCCCGGCGGCGATGTATAGCCCAGGTCGATCAGATTCTCGGTGGAAACCGTCGACGTACTGACGCTGCCGTGCGGCTGGCCGAGGGCGCCGGTGAGCCCCGCGATCGGCGTCTCCGACCGGCGCACCCAGGGGGAGCCCACGAAGCGGAGTCGCGCCAGGGCCAGCCGGGCCACGATGTCGGGATGGTCCGGGCCGCCGTCCGGCGGCGTGGCGAGGGTGATGCGGAGATGCTGGGCCAGCCGGAGCGTCGGCGTGTTGATCGTGTCGTTCGCCTGGCGGAGCGGGATCCGGTACAGCTTCCAGGTTGCCCGGCGGCCCTGACCGTCGATGGTGCTCACGCCGTCCCGCACGTAGAAGCTGTCCGCCGCCAGATCCACGATGTAGCGGAAGACGTTCTCGTTGGGGCCGTCGCCGTCGAGGACGGTATCGCCGTTCAGGTCTTCGGTATCGAGCACGCCGTTGCCGTTGGAGCAGCGGGCGCTCAGGTCGCCCCAGGGGAAGACCGGCACGGCCGCGGTGAGCACCCGGCTGCAGAGCGGCAGCTCCGCCACAGGCCCCTCACCGGTGACGTAGATGGAGGATGGCCGGTCGCCGAGGATACCGATGTCGTCCGTCTCGGTGTTGAAGATGCCGATCCCGCTGCGCTCGCTGTCGAGCCGGCCCAGTCCTACGTACTGCCGCCCGGTGAACACCGTGTCGGCGCCGTTCGGGGTCAGCGTGTCCGGCGCGATGGCGAGCGCGTCCTCGCTGACCGTGCCGAGATCGACGACCAGCCGGAGTCCGGCGGAGTCGGCGGGGAGCTCGGCCGGCTGGAACAGCCAGAACTCGAGGAACTCGTCCTTGGTGAGATCGAGCCCGGTGGGGCTGAGCGAGGTGACCATGGACCGCCAGCGCGGCCGGAAATCCCGCCGCGGCAGGGTCCAGCGGGAGGCGCTGTTGCGCTGCACGATCCCGCCCGCGGTATCGGCGTGGAGCGTCAGGTACATCACGGTCTCGGGCTCGTCCCCTCGGCCGGCCACGCGGATCAGGGTGTCGATGTCCTGCGCGTGGAGCTCGATCGGCCGGCCGGCTTCGGCGGAGGGGATGAGGTTCTGCCAGGTGAGCGCGACGGCGTCGTCGGGATCGAAGCCACCGGCGAACCCGATATCTTCCAGACCGGTGGCCTGCTGCGGTCGGCTCCCGAACTCCCAGAGCGACTCACGCAGCGAGATCGGGAGCCCCGATTCACCCTCGAACTCCTCGAGGTAGGCCTGACCCGAGCGGTTGGGGTCGGGCTTGGTGAACGCGAGCTCCGCGTTCACGTCCAGCAGTGAGGGCGCGGTGGTGGGCTCCGAGGTGAGCCGGTTGAGCGCCCGGGTCATCCACGTGGGCTTGAAGTGCAGCTCCGTGTTCACCCCGCCGATCAGGTTCGCGGCGGCCTCGAAGCCCAGCGCGGGCCGGGTGAAAGCGCTCGATTCGCGCTGATACAGGCCGAGCAGGTTGATCGCGCCGCGGTCGCCGAGGGAGTATCGGGTCGACATCCCGAAGATCGTGGTCGGCGCCACCGCGAAGAGTCCCCGCTCCTCGAACCGCGCGGTCACCTGCGCCGACCCCGTGCCGAACAGGTCGTCCGGGTTGAGGAAGGTCACCTGACCCACGTCGTAATTGATGTCGTAGTCCACGTGGCGCACCAGCTTCCGGCCGCCGATGAAGAGCTGCTCGCTGTCTTCGCGCAGCTGCAGGGCATTGAGGCTGAGCGTGCTGCGGTCGCCGCCGCCGGTGGCCTGGTACTGCAGCCGCAAGGCGTACTTGGTCGGCGGCCCCTGGCTCGTGAGCAGGAACAGCGGGGTGCGATAGAGCGAGTCGGAAGTCTCCGCCGGCGAGAGCCGCGCCGGGTCCGCGAACGGCTGCAGGTGCGGGAAGATGATGTAGGAATCGCGGACGACCTGCGCGGCGTCGGGATCCTGCTGCCGGGGAAAGAGCCGGTTCGGCTGGTCGAACACCGCCGGGTCGCTCGGCGTGGCGAGCCCGAGCTGCTGCAGGTAGGTCTGGGCATCGCCGCTGATCGGCCGCTCGGAGCGGTTGAGCGTGATGCCGACCTGGAGCGAGGACGCCTGCAGGTCGGCGCCGGCGACGCGGTAGACCTGGCGCATCTCGTAGCGGAACGTCGGCAGCTCGGGCCCCTGCTGCGGCTTGACGATCAGCTCGATCGTGTCTCTCGCCTGCTGCACGCCGCCGACATCGACCGTGCCGCGATCGCTTTCGGGAAAGGTGCCCACCGAGTTCCCCGCGACCGTGCGGTAGCTGACGGCGAGGTAGTCCTCCTGGTCAAGCTTGGTGGCCAGCACGATCCAGAGCCCCGATTCATCGAGGTAATAGTCGGTCCCCTGGATCAGCAGCTCCCAGCGTGCGGGGCCGAATTGCAGCGGGTTGTCGCTCCGACGCGCCAGTGCGGTGATGCCGCCGATGTTGGGATTGACCTCGCTCTTGCTGCTGGCGGCGCGATAGCGATACACCCGCACCTGCGACGGCCGGTAGGTCGGCGAGATGGCGGCCGTTCCCAGATTGAGGATGTCGAGCGCCGGGTAGCCCGGGATGCTGTCCGGGTCGGCGATCCAGAAGAACCGACCGGTCTCGAAATCGAGATCGCGCACCTGCCGGTCCTGCGCCTGGGTCGTGGTCTGCCCGACGGTATAGGTCCGCTCGGCGACCTGACTACCCTTCTGCGTGGCCGCGAGCGCCTGAAGCTGGACGGGGCCGACCTGGAAGGTCGCGTTGACGCCGAAGTTGCTGGCAGGCACCGCGGCGGAAATGAAGCGTGAGGGCGGTGGCTGGAACACGACCGTGCCCACGTCCACCCGGCGGACGATCTCGTCCTCGAGGCCCTCGTAATAGATCTGCAGGTTGTTGTTGGCGGAGAAGTCGCGCTCGGTGTCCAGGTCCACGTTGACGTGGATGCGGCGGCCGAGGAGCCCGCTGGTGCGCAGGTTGAGCTGATTGTCGAGGCTGGGCGCCTTGAAGCCCCCCCGGCACCCCGAGTTGGGATCGAGCGAGAGCGCCGGCGTACACCGCTCCTCCCGCACCCGGCTGCTGCGGATCTCGAGCCGGGCCTGGCCGTCCACCGTCAGGTCGGCGTAGTCCGTCGGCAGGCCCAGGATGTTGTTCCGGTGCGGGCGCTCGGCCTCGACTTCGGCCGAGTCGGTGACAGCCACGACCGGTTCGCCGTAGAGGCTCCGGAGCCGGAGCCCGCGGGCCCGGTCCGTGCGGTCGGCCGCCAGAGCTTTCGCGAGCGTGCTGTCGAACGCTGCGCGCCGGGCGGCCGGCACGAGCCGGGGGGCGCCCAACCAGGGCGCCCGGAGCGCGGCTGGCTGCTGGAGTTCGAAGGGGGCCTGCTCGAAGCGGAGCCGCAGGCCGAAGCCGGTGGTGTCCGCCTGGGCGCACAGCACCCGGGGCAGCCAGAGAAGGCAGCCCAGGGCGACCAGGAAGCGTGTCACTCTAGAGGGTCACGGCGTAGCTTGAGGATGAGAGATCGGGCCAATATAATGCGTGGAACAAACCCTTACAACCATATGAGTTAGCTGTCTTGCGCCTGCTCAGTCGGTACCTCCTTCGCCAGCTCGCCGCGCCGTTCCTGTTCGCCCTCGGCGCGCTGACGAGCCTCATGCTGCTGAGCCAGGTGGCGAAGAAGTTCGGCGCGCTGGTGGGCAAGGGTCTGCCCTGGGGCGTCATCGCCGAGGTGTTCGCGCTGAGCGTGCCCTTCATCGTGGCCATGACGCTGCCGATGGCCGTGCTGCTGGCGGTTCTCTACGCCTTCAGCCACCTGGCGGCGGACAACGAGATCACCGCGATGCGGGCCAGCGGGATCAGCGTCTATCAGATCCTCGCGCCGGTCCTGGCGTGGGGCGTCTTCATGGCGGCGTTCAATTTCGTCTTCGTGGACCAGGTACTCCCCCAGACCAATGCCCAGCTCCGGGGGCTGCTGATCGACATCGGCCGGAAGAAGCCGACCTTCGAGCTGCGCGAGCAGGTGATCAACGAAGTGCCCCCCTCGCAGTACTTCCTCCGGGCCGGCCGCATCGACGCCGCCACGGGCCGGCTCAAGGACATCACCATCTATGACCTGGGCGGCGAGTCGAGCCGGCGGATCATCTACGCCGACAGCGGCCTGATGGCGTACGCCGAGGGGCAGACCGACCTGAGTCTCCGGCTGTACGACGGGGCGATCCACCAGTACCGCCCCTCGGACCCGACCGCGTTCCAGCTCACCTACTACAAGGTGGACGACATCCGGGTGAAGAACGTGTTCGACGAGCTGGTGCGCAACAGCACGGAGACGGTGCGCGGCGATCGCGAGATGAGCACGTGCGAGATGCTCTCCGTCATTCACGAGGCCGACAGCGACGAGCGCCAGGCCGCCCAGGAGCGGGCCGAGTTGCTCCGCGGCGACCTTCGGGCGCTGCTGGCCCTTCCCCCGCTCGGCCCGCCGCCCGCGGCCAGGGCGGAGGAGAAGCTGCCGGGCTATTGCGGCTGGGTCAACCGGCTGCAGGAAATCCTTACACCGAGGACGGCGGAAGCCCAGACACCCGCACAGCGGCCTGCCCCACCCCGGCTCGGTCTCCCGAAGGTCCCGGGGCAGGTGCCGGCGCGAGGGGCGGCCGAGCGCCGAATCCAGCTCTCCAACTGGTCGCAGGTGGTCACCGCCACCGACCGGGCCAAGGACGCCCAGCGCCAGGCCGACCGCTACTGGGTCGAGGTGCACAAGAAGTGGGCGATCAGCATGGCCTGCATCTCGTTCGTGATCATCGGCGTCGTGATGGCGCTCCGGTTCCCGCGGGGCGGGATCGGGCTGGTGATCGGTGGCGGCCTGCTGGTCTTCTCGATCCATTACGTGGGGCTCACCGCGGGCGAGAGTCTGGCCGACCGGGGGCTGGTCGCGCCCTGGGCGGCCATGTGGAGCCCGAACATCGTGCTGACGGTGATCGGGCTGATCGGCCTGGTGCGAGTGAGCCGGGAGTCCGGGTCCACCCGGGGCGGCGACTTCCAGGAGATTTTCGACGCCGTGCGCCACCTGTTCCGGCGGCTGCTCCGTCTCAAGGCGCCCGGGGAGGCCGGGTGACCGCCGTCCGCACACTCGACCGCTACGTCTTCGGAAGCTGGGTCCGCATCTTCGTGCTGACCGCGCTTGGTTTCCCACTGGTGTCGATCCTGATCAACCTGACCGATACGCTCAACCGGCTGCTCGACCGGGGCCTCACACCCCGGGAGATCGTGGTCAGCTACATCTACTCGATTCCCGAGAACGCGTTCATCGTGATGCCGGCGGCGGTGCTGTTCGCCACGGTGTTCACGGTTGGCGCCATGGGGCGCTACTCGGAGCTCACGGCGGCCAAGGCCAGCGGGATGAGCTTCCACCGGGTGGTGCTGCCGATTTTCGTCGCGTCGGCGCTCGCGACCGTGCTGGCGTTCGTCGTGGGCGAGGTGGCGCCGGGCGCGACGGCCCGGCAGCTGGAGATCCAGAAGACCAAGCAGGCACGGCCCACCAGCTCGCGGTACAACTTCGTCTACCGGGCCGACGCCGGCTGGGTCTACACCGTCCGGTCGCTCGACGTGAACACGCGCCAGCTCAAGCAGCTCCTGCTCGAGCGCCAGGGCGGCGGGGACAAGTACCCCAGCCTCATCATCACGGCGGACAGCGCCAGCTACGACGATGCCCACGGAACCTGGCAGGTGAAGCACGGCATCAGCCGGGTCATCGCCGGACCCACCCACCAGGCCGCCTTCGAGTTCCGGACGCTCCGCCTTCGCGCGCTCTCTCAATCGCCTGCCGACCTGCTGGCCGAGCCCAAGGCGCCGGACGAAATGCGCTACGCCGAGCTGGGCCGCTACATCGACGCGCTCAAACGCTCGGGGAACGATGCCAACAAGCTGATCGTGGAGCAGGCGCTGAAGCTGGCGCTGCCCGCCACCTGCCTCATCATCGCACTGTTCGGCGCGCCGCTCGCGGTCCAGAACCCGCGCGCCGGCGCCGCCATCGGCGTGGCGATCAGCCTCGGCACGACGGTCGTGTTTCTGCTGGTCACCCAGATCATGAAGGCGGTCGGCTCGGGCGGCCTGGTCGACCCCACCCTGGCGGCATGGCTGCCGAACATGGTGTTTCTGGCGGCGGGGGTGGTGCTGATGGCGAGGGTGAGAACGTAGCGGGCGGGCGGGCAGGCGGGCGGGGAGTAACGACGGGAAACACCGTCACTGTCATCCCGAGCGAAGCGAGGGATCTCGGCGGGCCGAGTTCGAGCAGTGGCTGAGTAGATCCCTCGCTGCGCTCGGGATGACCGCCTGCCCCCCTGCCCGCCTGCCCGCCTGACCGGCTGCCCGCCCGACCGCCCGTCCGCCCGCCCGCCCTCGCCGCGCTATATTTCCCCCCATGATCCCCCCTCGCCCCGTCATCGTCGGAACGGGCATTGCCGGCCTCTGGACGGCCTGGCGACTCGCTTCGGAGGGGCGGGCGACCGTGCTGGTCACGAAGGAATCCCTGGCCGACAGCGCCAGCGCGTGGGCGCAGGGCGGAATCGCGGTGGCGCTCGGGCCGGGGGACAGTCCCAGCCAGCACGCCGCCGACACCCTCGCCGCCGGCGACGGCCTCGCCGATCCTGAAGCCGTCCGAATCCTCACCAGTGAAGGGCCGCAGCGAATCTACGAGCTCCTCGCGCTCGGGGCCCGGTTCGACCGCGGGAGCGACGGGCGGCTCCGGTTCGGACTGGAAGCGGCGCATACCCGGCCGAGGATCATCCATTCGGGTGGGGACCGGACCGGCGCGGCGCTGATCGGATGCCTGGCCCACGTGGTAGGGGCGCACCCGCTGGTCGAGCTGATCGAGCATACCGAGGTGACCCGGTTGCTGGAACAGGACGGGCGCGTCGCCGGGGTGGTGGCGCTGCCTCACGGGGGCGAGAGCTACGTGATTCCGAGCCCTGCGGTGATCCTGGCCACGGGCGGCGTCGGCCAGCTCTACGCGGTCACCACCAATCCCCAGGTGGCCACGGCAGATGGCTGGGCCGTCGCGCACCGGGCCGGTGTCCGGCTTCGCGACCTCGAGTTCCTGCAGTTCCATCCCACCGCGCTGAAGTTGCCCGCCGTAAACCCGGCGCCGCTCATCTCGGAGGCGGTCCGCGGCGCGGGGGCGCTGCTGGTGGATCGTGTGGGCAGGCGGTTCGCGCTCGACGTGGACGCCCGCGGCGAGCTCGCCCCGCGCGACATCGTGGCCCGGGCCGTGGCTGCGGCCGACGCGGCAGGCGGCGCGTGGCTCGACGCGCGACGGATCGACGACTTCCCCACCCTCTTTCCCGGGATCACCGCCATGCTGGCCCTCCACGGGCTCGACGCGGCGCGGGATCTCCTTCCGGTGGCGCCGGCGCTGCATTACGCGATGGGCGGGATCCAAACCGATCTCGAGGGCCGGGCCAGCGTTTCCGGACTGTGGGCCGTGGGCGAGGTGGCCTCGACGGGCGTGCACGGGGCCAACCGCCTTGCCTCCAACTCGCTCCTCGAAGGGCTGGTCTTCGCCCACCGGGCCGGCGGCAGCGTCAGCTCGGCGGTCGAGGCGCCGAAAGGCGCCCCGCCCGAGGCAGCGGCCGAGCGCGACAGCGGCGCCGACGACTCGTGCGGCGGCATCCGGCAGGAGATGCGCGAGCTCATGACCGCCAGCGTCGGCGTGCAGCGGAGCGAGACCTCGCTGCTCCACGCCGAACGGGAGCTCGAGCGCCTGACCGGCGCCACCCCGGTGACGGCGTGGCGCACGCGGAATCAGCTCCTGGTGGCACGGCTGATCACCCAGGCAGCCCGACGCCGCCGCGAGAGCCGCGGCGGCCACCGGCGGCTGGACTATCCGCCACCCGTCTTCACCCGGGAGAGCGCGTGACCATCGCCCTGCCCGTCATCGAGCGGCTGGAACAGTCGCCGGCGGAGATCGCCGCGCTGCAGGCGGAGATCCACGAGCTGGCACGGGCGCGGAACGCCGTCGTGCTCGCCCACAACTATCAGCGGCCCGAGGTGCAGGACGTGGCCGACTACGTGGGCGACTCGCTCGGCCTCTCACGCCAGGCCGCCGCCACCCCGGCGGAGGTCATCATCTTCGCCGGCGTGCATTTCATGGCGGAGACCGCGGCGATCCTGTCGCCCACGAAACGGGTCCTGCTGCCCGATCTTCGGGCCGGCTGCTCGCTCGCGGCCACGGTGACGGCGGAGGACGTGCGCCGCTGGAAGGCGGAGTTTCCCGACTACATCGCCGTGGGCTACGTCAACACGACGGCGGAGGTGAAGGCGGAGCTCGACTACTGCTGCACCAGCGGCAACGTGCTCGAGGTGATCGACGCCATCCCCGAGGACAAGGGCATCCTCTTTCTCCCCGACTTCTTCCTCGGCGCCCACGTCCGCCGCATGCGTCCCGACCGCCGGGTCGAGGTCTGGATGGGCGAGTGCCACGTGCACAAGGGAATCCGCGCGGAGACGCTGAACGCCGCGCGGGAGCGCTATCCCGACGCCGAGGTGCTGGTCCACCCGGAGTGCGGCTGCGCCGGGCAGCTCATCTACGAGATGGGACGGGGCGACATCCGGCCCGAGGGGCTGCACATCGCCTCCACCGAGGGAATGATCCGTGCGGTCACGGCGCGGCCGGTCGACCGCTTCATCGTGGCGACCGAGACCGGGATCATGCACCGCATGGAGCAGATGGCGCCGGAGAAAGAGTTCATCGCGGCCGACCCCGAGGCGCAGTGCGCCTTCATGAAGACGATCACGCTGGCCAACGTGCGCGATGCGCTCGCGCTCGACCGCTACCACATCACCGTCCCTCCCGACATCGCGGCGCGTGCGCGCGGCGCCATCGACCGCATGGTGGCCCTCGGGAAGTGAGCGCCGACCCGGCGCGCATTGCCGCCCTGGCTCTCGCCGAGGATGGCGAGAGCGACATCACCACCGCCGTCACGGTCCCCGCGGGACTCCAGGCCGAGGGAATCATCGAGTACCGCAGCGGCGGCGTGCTGGCCGGCGCCGCGTACGCCGACGCCGTGGCCCACGCGTGCGACTGCCGGGTCGAGTGGCGCGCCGCCGATGGCCGCCCCGTGCGCGCGGGCGCGGTCGTGGGGCTGCTGCGCGGCTCCCTCGCGCGGATCCTTCGGGCCGAGCGCCCGATGCTCAACCTGCTGCAGCGGGCGTCGGGCATCGCCACGAGCACCCGTGCCTATGTGGATGCCGTGGCCGGCACCCGCTGCCGCATCCTCCACACGCGGAAGACCGCGCCCGGTCTTCGCGCGCTGGACATCGCCGCCGTGCTCGCCGGGGGAGGCACACGGCACCGGGCGGACCTGGGCCACGAATTAATGGTGAAGGACAATCACTGGCGCGCGCTGGTCCGGGGCGGCGGGACGCTCGCGGCGGCGCTGGAAGCGGCGCGGCAGCGGGGGATCACGGCACTGCAGGTGGAGGTCGAGTCCGTTGGCCAACTGGAGGAGGCCTGCGCCGCCGGCGCGACGCGGCTGCTGGTGGACAACCAGACGCCGGACACCCTGGCGCTCTGGGCCGAGCGGGCGCGGTCGCTGCGGCCGGGGATCGAGATCGAGGCGACGGGCGGGATCACGCTGTCGAACGTGAGGGCCTATGCCGAGGCGGGAGCGGACTTCGTCTCGATCGGGGCGCTGACGCACAGCGTGGTGGCAGCGGATCTGGCGATCGAAGTGCGCGTGCTCGGGTAGCTTTCGTCGCTTCGGTGGAGATCGTTGCCGTTTCACCACAGAGGCACAGAGGGCACAGAGGGGGCTCGGGCCCGCGGCGCATCCGGGAGCGGAGCCACCACCAATTTGTTGGTGTTGTCCGGGTCCAAGGTGCCCTCCTGGTGTGGGAGCCCTCCGTTCTCTCTGTGCCTCTGTGGTGAACGGCCGTACGGCTTCGAGGCCCGGCGAAACCGCAAGCTGCCTATTCCAACCCCAGTGCGGTCGCAGGCGCAGGGCCGCCCCATGTCCGCCAGAGGTAGTACACCGGAATCCCCACCAGAATGATCCCGAACGTGATCCCGGTATTGACCGGATCGGTCCACAGCGCGTTCACCACCATCGCCACCGACGCGACGAGAAAGAGCAGCGGCACGACCGGATACCCCCACGTCCGGTACGGACGCGGCATGTCCGGCCGGGTGCGCCGGAGCACGAACACGGCCGCCACCGCGAGCGCGTAGAACGGCCAGATGCCCAGGATGAACTTGTCGGCCAGTTGCTGGAAGTCGTTGAACAGCACGTAGAGCATGCCCAGCGCCGTGGCGAGCCAGATGGCCACCGACGGGCTCTGGAAGCGGGGCGAGACGCGCGCGATGGCGCGGAAGAAGAGCCCCCGGTCGGCCATGGCGAAGAAGATCCGCGGGCCGGTGATCATCGAGCCCGTGAGCGCGCCGAAGCACGAGAGCATGACGATGCCGGAGATCACGGCGCCCCCCGCGCCCCCGAACAGCGGGATGCGGTCGGCCGCGGTGGCGGCGATGAGCTTGGAGCCGGCCATCTCGGGCAGCGGCACCAGCCAGATGTAGGCGACGTTGAGCAGCAGGTAGACCAGGACGATCGCCGCCGTGCCGAGGATCAACGCCAGCGGCAGGGTGCGCGCGGGGTTCTTCACTTCGCCGCCGACGAACGACAGGTCCGCCCACCCGTCGTAGGTCCACATGATGGCGATGAGTGCCGTCCCCATGAGCGACAGGTCGAGCCCGCCCTCCCATGCCGGCGAGAAGTGGCCGGCGCTCCCCCTCCCGGCCGTGAAGGCCAGCAGGGCCAGCGCCGCGAGCGCGCCGTACTTGGCCACGGTGGTGAGGTTCATCACGACGGCCGCGCTGCTCACCCCCACATAATTGAGTGTGCCCACCAGGAGCACCGCGCCCGCAGCCACCCACCGCACCTGGAGCGGTGACAGCTCGATGAAATAGCCGAGATACTCGGCGAAGATGGTCGAAATGGCGCCGAGCGCCGACGCCCGGATGACGGTGAGCTCGGACCAGCCGAAGAGGAAGGCGGGGAGCGGCCCGAACCCCTCGAGGATGTAGGCGAAGACGCCCCCCGACCGGGGCAGCGCCGCCGCCAGCTCGGCATAGGTGAGCGCGCCGAACAGCGCGACCAGCCCGCCCACGACCCAGGCCAGGAGCACCGGCCCCGCCTGGTGCAGTTGGCCCGCGACGCCGGCCGGCACCCGGAAGATGCCGCTTCCAATGGTGGAGCCCACGAGGACGGCGATGGCGCTCCCCAGACCCAGGTGGCGGGGGAGCCGCTCACCCCAGGCATCGCGCTGTGATGACATGAGCTAAATATAGGCTTGACAACGCTCTGCCGGATAGGTTCTTTCCCCGCGTTATGACGAGTTCCACCCCCGATCGGGCGCTCCTGCTGCGCCGCCTGGCCTGGACCGGCGCGGTCCTGGCGCTCGGCCTCATTGTGCTCGGCGGCGTCGTCCGGATCACCGGTTCCGGCCTCGGCTGCGGCGAGCACTGGCCCCGCTGCAACGGGGAGTGGTTCCCGCCGCTCGACCTTCCCACCATGATCGAGATCGGCCACCGCTGGGCGGCGGCCCTGGTGAGCGTCTTCGTCCTGGCCGTGGCCGTCGTCGCGTGGCGGCGGCACCGGCAGGAGCCGGCCCTCCGGAACCCGGCGCTCCTTGCCCTGGTGCTGCTGGTGGTTCAGGTGCTGCTGGGGGCGGTCACGGTCAAGCTGTCGCTGCCGCCCTGGGTGATCATCACCCATCTGGCCAACGCCATGCTGCTGCTCGCCACGCTCATCGTGGTGGGGCTCAGGGCCGGGGCGCCCGAGGGGCCGGCGCCACCCAGGCTCGAGGCGCGCCACCACGCGCACCGGCTGGTCGTGGCGACGGCGGCGTTCGGATTCGTCGTGATTCTGTTCGGCGCCCAGGTCGCCAACTTCCACGCCGGCCTGTTCTGCCTGGGCTTCCCGCTGTGCGACGGGGCCATCCTGCCGCCGGCCTCCGCGCGCGGAACGCTCCACTGGTCGCACCGGGTACTGGCCTACCTGTTCCTCGGGCTGGCCGTGATGATGGTGGCCCGGGTGAGCCGGCGACACGACTCGGCGAGCCGTGAGCTTCGGCGCGCAGCAGGGATGGTGCTCGCGGCAACCGTGGCGCAGATCGCCGTGGGCGGAGCCATGGTGCTCCACCTGCTGCCCCCCGCGCTGCGGGCCCTCCACCTGCTGGTCGGAACGCTCGTCTGGGCCGCGTTGGTGGTGCTGGTGTTCCATTCCCGGCGGACTCCGGCCGCGGAACCCGCACCGGCGGACGCGGTGCCGGGCCCGCGGCGGCCCTCGCTCGCCTCCGACATGGTGACGCTCACCAAGCCGCGCATCATCTCGCTGCTCCTGGTCACCACGATCGCACCGATGTTCATCACCCCTGCGGGCCTCCCGACCTGGAGCCAGCTCTTCTGGGTGACCGTGGGCGGCTACCTGATGGCCGGCGGGGCCAACACGATCAATATGTGGTTCGACCGGGATATCGACACCCGGATGACGCGCACGAAGCTCCGGCCCATCCCGGCGGGCCGTGTCTCGGCGGGGTTCGGCCTGGCGTTCGGGGTGACGCTCGGCATCGCGGCGTTCGCCATCTTCTGGTATCGGGTCAACGAGCTGAGCGCCTGGCTGGCGCTCGCCGGGCTGCTGTTCTACGTCTTCATCTATACCATGTGGCTCAAGCGCACGAGCCCGCAGAACATCGTGATCGGCGGCGCGGCCGGTGCATTCCCCCCGCTGGTGGGCTGGGCGGCAATGACGGGGCGAATCGACCTCGCCGCGGTGTACCTCTTCGCCATCATCTTCTACTGGACCCCGCCGCACTTCTGGGCGCTGGCGCTGATCAAGCAGGCAGACTACGCGCGCGCCGGCATCCCCATGATGCCGGTGGTTCGGGGCGAAGCGCGCACCAAGTACGAGATGCTGGTCTACACGCTGATGCTGCTGCCGCTCACCATCATGCCGACCTTCTTCGGCGCGCTCGGCCCCTTCTATGGGGTGGCGGCGGCGATCCTGGGCGCGCGGCTGCTGTGGTACTGCATCCGGCTCAGGCGCGAGCGGTCGGTGACGCCGGTGGCGTGGCAGATGTACAAGTACTCCCTGCTGTACCTGGCGCTGCTCTTTGCGGCGATGGGGATCGATCGCGCGCTGCCGTTCGGCCACCGGGCGGAGGCGCACGACGTCATCATCCTCGACCAGCCCGGCGAGGAGCTCGCGACGCCGGCCGGGGCGCACGTCCATCCTTGAGCGCATCGTTCACTCTGAGCGCCCTGTTCACCACAGAGGCACAGAGGGCACAGAGGTGCACGGAGACCACAAACAAGCTCTTGTTTGCTCCGTGTGCCTCTGTTCCCTCTCTGCCTCTGTGGTGAACTCCGTCACACGGGTCTCATGACGGAATCTGAACCAGGCAAGGGACCGCGCAGCCGCCGTCTGCCGAAGCCGGGCCGGCTCGTGCGGCTCTGGCCCAGGGTCCGGCCGTACCGTGGCCTGCTGCTGGGCGCCACCGCCGCGCTGGTGCTGAGCAGCCTAGCGAGCCTGGCCTTTCCGATGGTGGTGAAGTACCTGCTCGATGCCGCGTTCGTGAACCACGACCGGGCGCTGCTCGACCGCATCGCCCTGGGGCTGGTGGGGCTCTTCTGCGTGCAGGCGGTGCTCAACTACATCCAGACCTATCTGCTGAGCGCCGCGGGCGAGCAGGCGGTCGCGGGCCTCCGCCGAGAGCTGTTCTCGCGGCTGCTCGACATGCCGCCCGGGTTCTTCGCCGAGCGGCGGACGGGCGAGCTGACCAGCCGGCTCACGGTGGACATCGGCCTGCTGCAGAGCGTGCTGAGTCACCAGGTCTCCGAGTTCGCCCGGCAGGTGCTGGCGCTGGTGGGCGGCGTCGTCCTGCTCACCTGGCTGCAGCCCACGCTCGCCCTCACGGCGCTGGGGGTGGCGCCGGTGGTCGTAGGGACGGCGCTGATCTTCGGCAAGCGGCTCCGCCGGATGACCACGGGCGTCCAGGACCGGATCGCGGAGGCGAGCGCGGTGGCGGAGGAGGCATTCTCCCAGATTCGAACCGTGCAGAGCTTCGTGCAGGAGCCGGCGGAGCGCGAACGCTACGGCGACCGCATCGATGCGAGCGTCCGGACCGCGCTGCAACGCGCCAACGTCCGGGGCGTGTTCTTCGGCATGCTCACCTTTTCGACCTTTGCCGGGATCGTCTTCGTGCTCTGGCAGGGCGGCCTGCTGGTGCTGGACGGGAAGCTCACGGCTGGGGCGCTGGTCTCCTTCCTCTTATATACCATCACGATCGCCGCCTCGATCGGCGCGCTGGCCACCTCGTTCACGACGTACCAGGAGGCGGTGGGCGCGGCCGAGCGGGTGTTCGAGATCCTGGAGATGTCGCCGGAGATCGCCGATCCGGCCCAGCCGGCGTCGCTACCCGTGCAGGTGCGCGGGCGGGTGGCGTACGAGGACGTGAGCTTCCGCTATCAGGCGGAGCCGGACGCACCCTGGACGCTCGACGGCATCAACCTGTCGGTGGCGCCCGGCGAGATCGTGGCGCTGGTGGGACCCTCGGGCGCGGGGAAGACGACGCTGGTCTCGCTGCTGCCGCGGTTCTGGGACGTGAACCGCGGCCGGATCACGCTGGACGGCGTGGACATCCGCGCCCTCCGGCTGGCCGATCTCCGCGGCGCGATCGGGATCGTGCCGCAGGAGCCGGCGCTGTTCAGCGGGACGATCCGAGAGAACATCGCGTACGCGCGCCCGAGCGCGACGGACGCGGAGGTCGAAGCGGCGGCGCGGGCCGCCCACGCGCACGAGTTCGTGGAGCGCCTGGCGCTCGGCTATGAAACCCTGGTGGGCGAGCGCGGGATCAAGCTGAGCGGCGGGCAGCGGCAACGGGTGGCCATCGCCCGGGCCATCCTCAAGGACCCGGCGGTGCTCATCCTGGACGAGGCCACGAGCAACCTGGACACCGAGAGCGAGCGGCTGATCGAGGATGCCCTCTCCCGGCTGCTCGTGGGACGGACGACCCTGATCATCGCTCACCGCCTCAGCACGGTGCAGCGGGCCGACCGGCTCGTGGTGCTGGAGCACGGGCGGGTGGTGGAGGAGGGGACGCACGGGGAGCTGCTGGCGCTGGGCGGGTTGTACGCGCGGCTCTATCAGCGGCAGTTTAGGGATGGGGCAGGGGTACCGCTGCTTGAATCGCCGTCGTTCGGCGGGTAACAGGACGGACGGGAGGGAAGCACACCGCCCCGCGGATGTCGATCCGCGGGGCGGTGTCGTCCGTGCTGGCCCTCAGACCGGGGCTCAGTCGCCGGTCGAGGGCACCTCATGACTCAGCGTGAGCTGGAAATACGGCGGCGCATCGCCCTCGAACAGCACGACGGAATAGAAGTAGGTGCCGGGTTGGAGCGTGAGCGTGCCGTCCTCGGGCTGCGTCGATCCGGTACCGGCAAAGGCGCCGTCACTGCAACCCGCGTCGAAGCAGACGATCGCATCCAGGTCGGCCGCGTTCGGCCAGTTGGTCACGAAGTGGTAATCGCCCGCTTCGGTTACGGTAAAGCGGTAGTACTGCGCACCCAGACCACCGTCGCCCGTGATGTCCGGGTTCGCGAGCGCACCGGTATCGAAGAAGTTGACCGTCCCGCCGAGCGCCGGCACGGGAATGATCGGTCCGGTATTCGGCGAATCGCTGCCGGGCAGCTGCGTCGAACTCGCGGCTACAGCTTCCGTCGTCGGCAGTGTGAGCGGTACACCGGGTAGATCGGAGAAACCGACGCCGCCCAGCGTCAGCGGACCAGTGCTGCCGGGAATCAGCACCACCGACAGCGAGGTGCCGTCGGGAGACACCGACTGCACCAGGCCGGAGCCGAGGCCCGACTCGACGGTGGCTTCGGGCGAGAAGGTATACCCGGCCGGTAGCGTGATCGTCGCCGCCTCGTTGACCGCCGGCGTTGCGGTCGAGAAGGTGGCCGCGATGATCGTGGGGAGCACCCGGACCGGCACCGGCTGCGTGAGGTTGCCCCCATTCACCGTGAACCCGCTGGTGCCGACCGTCAAGCCCGACACGATGAACCGCTGGCGCGTGTTGAGCTTCGTGCCGTTCGTCGTCTCGAGAAATGTGGTGTCCTCCACCACGGAGATCTTCGAATCGACATCCGTCGGCTGGAAGTTGACGGGCAACTGATTGCCCTGCTCATCCAGCAGTTGCGCCGTCACGAAGACGTTGGCACCCTGATTGACAAACACCACGGAGGGATCGGTGGAGATTTCCTTCCCGGTCTCCTCAAAGGACCCCGTGGGATCTCCACCGCACGCCCCGGCGCCGGCAGCAAGGAGGAGAAGCAAGCCACACTTCGAACGCGTCATACGGGCACCTCGTGTTGAGAGAGCGATGGAAACGGTTCAGCCGGTCCGGCAGACGGCCGGGTCACTGCCGCCGAGCCTGCGACAACAGGTCTACGCCCAGGAATCGGCCGGCGTCTTCGACCGCGGGCGCCCCGAGCAGTTCACCCCACCCCGGCAGCCCCGGCTCCTTCAGGTCATTCGAGTAGATCAGCTTGTACGCGCCGAATCCCGACCGATCGGCGAAGATGTAGAACGCGCCCTTCCCCGTGGCGTACCGCCACACCTCGTATGGCGGAGCCCGGCCCTCCTGCTGCCTGCGGTAGACTTCCTCGGGCGCACCGTTCTTGGCGTAGATCCGCCCGCGATCGGTCCGCCACCCCGCCACCGCCGTACGTCCGCCCTCGCGGTAGGTATGGTCGGCGTAATCGACCGCCTGATAGAACTGCTCGCGCCGCTCGTTGCGGGGCGTTCCGGGCGTCGGGTCCCGGGCTTGCCAGAAGTTGGCCAGGAACCGCCGCTTGGCGGTAACGCTGAGCTTGTCGTTCCAGGCCCCGAGCTCGCCCGACTCCGCGATGTACGACAGCGGGGCCTTGGCCTGGTCGAGCTGCTCGGCCGTCATCTCGCCGAAGTAGCCCTCGTCGGTGACGCGGTTCTCCGCGCGGCGGGCGCTGTCCCGCGCCAGTGTCGCGCCCAGCGGCGCCATGACGAACTCCCCCGAGCGGCGCACCATGCCGTCCTGGAGCTTCATCTCCGCCGTCATCGTGAACTCGCCCGGCGGAAGCCCGGTGAGATCCAGTTGCCCCTTCAGAATGCTCCCGCCCGGGGCCACGACGATCGGGATGGATGCCGTCTGCAACACCTTCGCTCCCGCGGAATCAGCTACCAGGACACTGAGTGTGCCCTTGTCGACCGCGGGGGAGTACGCCTCGAGCAAGTAGTACACCTTGGGCCGGAGCGGCGTGATCGTGACCTCCGCCGCCGCGGTGACCAGATTATTGCCCGTCCGGAACTCGCCCGGCCGGGGCCCTGCCTCGCTGTCCGCCGGCACCCGCATCTCCGGCGAGATCAGGAGGTCCGACGCCTTGGCGGTGTCCGCCAGTGCGTCGATGGGCACGGCCGCGCTCACCTGTCGGCCCGATACGGAGTCCCGGACGTCCACCTCGAACCGGTAGTGCCCGGGCGCGACCGCGAAGTCCACGATCTCGACCGCGGACTGCCCGTCCTGGCCCGCGCCGGACGGGACGTGGTTGGCCCACTCCTGGTGGAACAGCGTCAGGCCGGTGGAGTCGGCCACCCGCGCCGAGACCGTGTAGCCCCCCGCACCACCCGAGCCCGCCGGCGTGACGATCGAGAGCGGAATCTGCACCAGTCCCTTGACCCGGGTCTGCTTCGAGTCCGCCCGGTAGAACCGGAGCGCCCTGACCGTCAGCCCAGAATCGTTCTGACCGGCCCTGCCCGCCGCGGGCATCATGCCGAGCACCGCGGCGAGTCCGGCCGTCATCAATCGCAACATGAACATACCCATTCCACGGGAGCCCAAGCTCCCGCATGCATGCCTACCAACCGACCGTCACGCTGAAGAAATTCGTGCCGCCCAGCACGCCGTGGTACTTCCAGGCGTAGTCGAACCCGAGGTCGAAGCCCGGGGTGGCGTAGTTGACACCGCCGCCGAGGGCGAGACCCTGCAGGTTCTCCTCGTCGCTCAGCGCCGTGGTGCTGCGCGGGTCGGTGGGGCTCAGGTTGTTGGCCGCCATGTAGCTGTAGCTGCCGCGGACGGCGAACCCGAAGGGCGAGTCGCCGAGATGCTGGGTCGCCCACTCCGCGCCGCCCGAGAAGCCGGCCTTGTTGTTGTTCGGCTGGTTGAAGTCGCCGAGCAGGGAGAGTCGGTTGTTCTCGCCGGTCATGAGATCATACGCCAAGCCCACCCGAAATGTGGTGGGGAGGTTGAACCCCGTGGTGCGGAATTCCGACGGCTGGGGGTTCTCCGGCACCGTGGGCTCGCCGGGGATCGGGTCCCGCGGGGTGTCCGTGTCGAGCGCGTTGCCGCTGTACGACAGGTTGGTCCCGAGGTTGGAGAGCACGAACGAGAACTGGATCGGGTGGCCGTTGAGCTGGGAATGGAAGTTGGTGCCGAAGTCCACGCCGAACGCGTTGCCGCTCGCCTCACCGAGTTGATCGAAGATCCCCTTGGCCGTGACGCCGGCGGAGAAGCGGTCGGAGAAATTCTGCGACAACGTCAGGCCGACGAAGGTCTCGTTGACGGAGTACACCGACCCGGTGCCCTCGGGCTGGGTGGCGGTGTAGACCGGCTGGTCCTTGAACCCGTAAGTGCCGACCTGCAGGCCCACGGCGCGCGTGCCGCCGGAGAAGGGAAAGACGAGACCGCCCCAGCTGTACCGGGTGTCGGCAATGTAGTCATAGGTGCTGATCATGGCCCCCGGCCGCGTCACCAGTGCCGCGCCGCCGGGGTTGTAGTAAAGCGCGCTCACGTCGGTCGCGATCGCCGCGAAGGCGCCGCCGAGCGCGGTGCCCCGCGCGCCGGCGCCGAACAGCAGGAATTCCGCCGAGGTGGTGCCGTACGAGGTGTTGTCCTGATTGATGTCGTCCTGGGCGGACGCCATCGCGGGAAGTCCACTCAGCAGCGCGGCCACCAGTGCGGCCAGGTGTCGAGCCCGAAAATCACTCATATGCGTTCCGTCTCCTGGATGCTGGGGAGGGCAGGCCCGAAGGCCTGCCCCCGGGGGCCTCTACTACTGAGCGAAGTTGACGATGGTGAACCGGCCCACTCTCCGGGCGTCACCGGCCTCGATGTGGTAGAAGTACACGCCGCTCGCCACGACCTGATTGTTCCGGTTCCGCACGTTCCAGTTCTCGGCGCCGCCGAACTGGTCGGAGTGGTGCTCCAGCAGATTCACCAGCACGCCGCTGGACGAGTAGATCCGGATGATCGCGTCAGTCGGGAGATTGACGAACTTGATCACCTTCGAGTCGGTGGTCGACTCGAACTGGTTGGTGACGTAGTACGGATCGGGCACCGTGTGGACCTTCGTCAGATCGTTGGCGGTGGCCGCGACCACGTTGTTCACCACCGTGATCTTGGTGCTGAGCTCCACGCCCACGGCCGTCAGCGGTCGGATGCCTTCGGGGTTGCTATAGGCGTACGGGCCGAGGCTGCCGGCGCCGACACCGTTGCCGCCCGTGATCGCGCCGACGTACTGGCGCAGCGCCCACACAGTTCCCGCCGCCGGCACCGCGCCGCCGGCCAGCTCGAAGGTGAACATGTCGCCGGAGATGTAGAGCGCGAAGCCGTTGCTCCCGCCGGGCACGATCGGCACCGCCGGCGGATATGCGCCGCCGCTGAAGAAGCCCACGGTGCCGGGCACGGCGGTATTGCTGAGCCTGTAGGGCGCCGTGGTGCTCGGGCAGATGAGCCCGCCCGCCGCGTAGGTCCGGAATGGCTCGACGCACGCGAAGTCGGCGTTGGTGAGCGTCGCGCTTCCGTCCAGGCCGGGTCCGACGGCGGTGGCGGCCTGGTTCAGCACGCCCCAGGTCCCCCCCGCGATCGAGTCGAACGGCACGACGACGTTATGGGTTACGTCGATGACCGAGTCGATGACCCCGCCGGTGCCCCAGTAGAGGTTGAAGTCCGCCGCGCGCTTGGCCCCGGACTGGATGCCGGCCACCGGACGGCAGCTGGCGCCACCCGCCGACTGGTAGCACTGCGTCTGGTAGATCGTGGTCACGCCGGGAAGCGCGCCCGCGTTGTTGAAGCAGGGCATCGGGGTATTGGTGAAGTTGCCGGTGTTGCACCCGATCGGATCGGCTTGGGTCTCGTTGTTCTGGGGCGATGGCCCGGCGAACCAGCGTGATCCATTGTAGGCGCATTCGCCTGCGTCACCGAAGCCCTCCTGGTTGTTGACGCAGCCGCGGCCATAGAGCGCGAGGTAGTCCGGACCAGGGAGGCTCACGGTCGCCGATGCGGAGAGCTTGAAATTCGCATTGCCGCCGAACCGGCTCGCCAAGCTCGGGTCGATCGGTACAGCCGGTGCCCCCGCCGACGCCGTCGTGACGCCGGTCTCCTCGGGCTGGAGGATGGGAACGCTCGCGATGCCCGAGGAGCTGCCGGAGGCAACCGTAAACCAGTACTTGTGCGGGACTCCTTGATAGGGCGATCCGAGCGTGACGCTGTCCAGCCGGGCTGAGACGTCGGTTTCGCCGGTCAGCACTTGGGTGGCGATCGCACCAACCCCCACGCTCCAGCCGTTCGCCGGCGGGAACGGACCGCTGAACATGCCGGTCGTCGGGTCGATCGTCGGGTTGGGCGCGGCGCTGTCGAGTGCCTGCCCGCGGCCCAGGAACGCGGTGGTCACGTTCGCAATGTCGTTCTGGAAGTTCGGGGACTGCGCCGCCGGGGTGACCGACTTGGTGTTACGCGGCGACTCGATGCTCGCCGGCCCGGACTGCAGGGAGTTGATGTCGAACGCGGTCACCGAATAGAAATAGCGCAGGTTGCTGCGCACTCCGTGGTCGATGAAGGTGAAGGGGATGCCGGTGTCCCGGAGTGCAGGATACCCCTGGCCTCCGCCCGTGGTGGCGGTATCGGCGTGCAGGATGAGCGCCTCGCCCGTTGCGAGCGCGGTGCGGTCGCCCTTCCTGACCTGGATCACCGGACCAACGAGAGGAATATCCACGCCGATGGTCGGCACCACGCCCGAGGTGGTATCGAACGGGACAGGGCAGGCGATGGCGATCCCGAGCTCCGGTGCGCACTGCGGGGACGGGTTGACCTGGCCAGTGAAGTCCTTGATCAGCGTGCCCACGTAGTCGAACTGGGCCACCAGCGAGAGCGAGTTGGGGGAATCCACCCGACCGCGGTAGATCCGGTAGCCCTCGACGTCGAACTGGCGGTAGTTCGGATCGAACAGCAGGTTCGGCGCGCCTTCCGGGGTGAGCGGCTGGCTGGCGATGGCGAAGAACGGATCGCCGGTCGTCTCGCTCGCGGTCTGGCGCCACAGCACAGTTACCTGGTTGTCGCCCGGGATCAGGAAGAACTCGGGCGCGTCGGGCGCGAACGGCAGCAGGAAGCCGTTGTTGAACACCTGCTGTGCCACGAGCGCCTTGCCCAGCAGCGAGTTGGGCACCACGTCGATCGAGTCCTGGACCACTGCGCCGTTGGCATCCGCCCCGCGGAAACCGCGATAGCCGGTGACGGAGTCCACCGCGTTAGCGCCGGCGTTGAGTGCCGTCGGAGAGCTGAGCCTCGTGGGGTCGCCCGGCGCCAGATCGCAGGTGCCCGGGCCGGTGCACGAGCCGGTGATGACCGGGGCGGCAAAGATGTAGGCCACCACGATGGAGCCGAACTGGCCGGGGCCGAGTGTCAGGGGGCCCGACGACTGGAAGAACCGCATGTCGTCCGGCGCCGTGTTGTTGATGAAGCAGATATGGCTGACGTGCGGGTCGCCGGTGTTGCAGTTGGCGTCGCCCGCGGCCGGGCTGATGTTGTTGGAGATGTAGCGGTAGAGCTGCGTCGTGTTCTGCGCGTCGTCGAACGAGCCGCCGTTGATGGTGTTGCTGAAGAGGGTGAGGCCCACCTCGGCGCCGTTCACGATCGGGCTCTTGAGGTACTTCACCCCGACGAACCCCGAGCCGGGAAAGAACGGCGGGCTGAAGATCGACGGGTCGAAGGTCCAGCCGTCAGCGCCCGCGAAGTCGCTCGCGTACACATACCCCAGGGCGAACGGCACGTTCACCGACGAGAAGTTGGAAGTGGCCTCGGCGACGTCCATGTCGGCCGAGAACGCCGCGAACATGTTGGTGACGGTGTAGCCGCCGTCCGGAATCTGGATCCCGAACGCCTGCTCGTTCTTCTCCTGGAAGATCTGCCCCTGGCGGGCCAGGATCTCGTCCATGCCGGGGCGCACGCCGTTGGCCTGGTACACCCCGATATCCGACGAGGTCACGTTGTAGAACGTGTAGATGTAGTAGAGGATGTCCTCGTTGCCCACGGGATAGTTCCAGCCCATGCCCCGCTGTTCGACCATGATACCTAGCGGATGCGGGCGGCCGGCGCCCAGCGCCGGATTGCCATCCCACGAGAGCCACCAGACGTCGCCCTGCGATGCCACGGCACGGCCGCGGAGGAGCGGGTTGAACAGCTCCGCCTGGGTGTCGCCGTTGGGCACCTTGGCCGCCTTGGACACGATGTCGGCGCCGGCGGTGGTGTCCGACATGAAGGTGAGGTCGTCCGGGTTGCTGGAATTGTAGATCGGCTCGACTTCTTCCCCGTGCTGGGTCGTGCCCTTGGGGTCGAAGAAGAAGGCGCCGGTGGTGTCACCCGCCCATTCGGGGTTGGCGTCGCCGCCAATGATGCCGGCGAGCTGCAGGCCGGAGTTGAACACGTACTGGTCGGCCGTGCCCTTG
The DNA here is from genome assembly GCA_036262935.1 of Gemmatimonadales bacterium. GTDB lineage: Bacteria > Gemmatimonadota > Gemmatimonadetes > Gemmatimonadales > GWC2-71-9 > CAVVWJ01. The sequence goes on from DATAHW010000058.1 coordinate 47,872, forward strand.
GGCCAGAAGCCGCCGCCGATGGTGGACGAGTTCGTCGAGTCCACGCAGACCTCGCCGTCCGAGTTCAAGCCGCAATAGATGCGGTTGACCGTGATCGCGCCGAGGGTGCGGGCAAACAGGCGGAAGCCGCGCTTCCCGGGCACGCCCGGCTTGGGCTTGGCGGGCTCCAGGGCCGCGGACGCCGTGGGCGTCAGGACCGCCAGACCGAGCGAGCAGAGCGCGGCCAGCAGCACGGTGCGCGTACGCAAAAAGGAGTGCATCGAGTCCTCTCTTCAAGTTGGAACGAAGGGGGCCCGGCCTTCCGGCCGCCGGTCGGTGTGACCGGGGCCGGAATGCCGTGCTCAGCCTAGAAGTTCAGCTCCAGCCCGAGCCGGAACCGCCGCGGCGAACTGGTGAAGTTGTGGATCCCGCGCACCTCATCATAGAGGGCGTTGGATGCCGCGCGCTGCTCGTTCAGGTCGAACACGTGATCGCCGTTGCCGTACCGCTCCTCGGTGCGGATGAGCGCGACGCAGTTCGGTGAGCCCGGAGAGCCATCCTGCTTGAGCCACGAGTCGCACCCGGTCCGGGGATCGGTCGCGCCATTGAAGCTCAGGTCGATGGATCCGTCGTTGAGCAGGAAACCGCCCCGGTCCGCCTCGTTCGCGTAGTCTGCGCTGTCGGCGGCGAAGTTCTGCGTCCGCTCCCGCTCGTTGGCCACGTCGTTCGTGGTCGTGAAGACCTGGATGATGTTCTTGAAGTTGAGGACGTTCCGCGCCTCCAGGTAGCCGGTGAGGTCCATCCCCCGGATCGTGAAGCCCTTGGTCAGCCGCAGGTCCAGGTTCTTGTACGCCGGCAGCCGCGAGCTGTTGAGCGGCTCCGGGAAGGTCCGGTTGCAGCTATCGCCCGAGACGATGTCCTCGTCGCCGGCGTTCTGCGCGCAGGGCGTGTACGGGGTGCCGCTGGTGTAGCGGAAGGTGGCGAACAGACCCACGTTCTGAAGCACCGAGCCCAGCGTGGACCCGCGCTTCCAGTCGTTGGGGAAATTGAGGGCCCCCGCCAGGGCCAGGTTGTGCGGCCGATTGAAGTCGGTCGGCAGGATGGCCTGCGGCGGCGGCTGATTGCCACCCGACACCTGGTTCAGCACCCGCGAGCCGAAGTCGAGATAAGTATCCGGGTCCGAGCCGGTGTTCTTCGACTGCTGGTAGGTGTAGGAGAGCGTGCCGTTGAAGAAGTTGCCGAACCGGCGGTCGAGCCGAACGTCGACGCCGCGGGTGTTGCCGAAGTCCGCGTTGGTGATGATGCGGAGGTTGTTGTCGATCCCGCGCAGCGGGTCGAAGCGCGACACCAGACGGCCGGCGGCGTTCGCCAGATTGTCCTTGTTGTACGCCGCGATGTCCAGGACCATGTCGTCGCTGAACGCGTGCCGGATGCCGAACTCGAACGTGATCGTCTTGCCGAAGTCCAGGTCGCTGCCGTAGAAGTTGTTGGTGTTCGTCGTGGCCAGGTCGGTGTTGATGCCCTGCAGCACCACGCCGAAGTCCGGGGCCTGGACCTGGTGGGCGTAGGAGAACCGGAAATTCGTCCGGTCCGTCACCGGGAACGACACCTGGATGTGCGGGCTCAGGTAGTCGTGCGCCTTGTCCCGCGGGAACAGCGAGTCGCTGGTGAAGAACGCCTGTGGATCGGTTGGGTTGAACGCCGGATTGGTCGAGATCCGGGGGAAGCCGTTCCACCGGCGCGCCCGGGTGTCGTACCGATCGTACCGGAGCCCGCCAACCACCACCACGTCGCCCAGGTCGAGCCGGTCCTCGAGGAACGCGTTCCAGCGGATGGGCTTCTCCATGTAGAAGTCGGAGAACGCCTGGCTGTCGAGCTGGTGCGAGTAGCTGTCGAGATGGTACTGGGTGAACTCGCCGCCCAGCTTGAGCCGGTTATAGCGGTCGAACTGCCAGTCCAGGTTGGCCTTGCCGATGTAGCGGTTCTCGCGATAGAGCACCAGCGTCTGGGCAAACCGCGAGGACCCGGCCGGACCACCGCTCTCGGGGAAGAGCACCGAGGCGAACTCGTCCAGATTGTACAGGCCATAGGCGTTGTTCCGCCACTCGTCGGTGAGCGCGTACTGTGCCGTGTTCTCCAGATTGTAGGGCGACCGGCGGCTGCCGGCGATATTCTGCCGGTAGTTGTTGAGCAGGCTGTCGTCCAGCGGGAAGTTGTCGAAATTGAACAGGAAGTCGATCGGCTTGATCATGAACCCGCCGAACGGATCACGGGTGTTGAGCTCGCTCTCACTGGTCATCGTCCCGTTGATCGTGCGGTCGGTCTGGTACGAGAGGTACACGTCCAGCGCCAGGGCCCGCTCCGTGCTCCGGGTCAGGTTCTGGGTCCAGTTGAGGGTGAGGACATTGCTCCAGTTCCGGAAGGCCGGCAGGTTCTGCGGGGTGGAGAGCGCGCCGTAGGTCAGGAACCGGCCCGCGACGTCCAGGTTTTCGCGGAAGGTCCGCCCCTCGAACTGACTGCTCAGCGCCGTGAGCGCGATACGCGAGCCGGTGCCGAACGTGTAGTTGAGCTTGCCGGTGAGCTGGTACGTGGAGCGCGCCGACCAGGGCACCCGCACGCCCTCGCAGTCCACGCCGTAATTGCTGGCGATGCCCGGGTTGGTGCTGTTGGCGAAGGTGTCGCAGTCGCCCCGCGAGATGGCGTAGTTGTACACCGGCACGACCGTGGTATCCGCCGTCGGGTCGTTCACCGCGCTCGGCACCCGCAGCGTGGTGTCGATCCCCGCCTGCAGGAAGATCGGGAACTTCTGGCTGTCGAACCCGCTTTCGACCGACTGCTGTCCCTCCAGCGACCCCGACACGTAGAACGTGAAGTTCTTCGCGATCGGTCCGCCCAGGCTGGCCAGCACCCGATTGAAGCCGATGCTGTTGCCCACGCCGAACGGCTCGTCGGTCTCGAAGTTCAGGGACCCGCTGTACCGGTCGCCGCCGGTCCGGGTGGACAACGAAATGACGCCCGACTGGGCGTTGCCGAACTCGGCCGACGACGACCCGGTGGTGACCGACGCCTCTTCCAGCGAGTTCTTGCCGATGGCGATCTGCGTCCCCGCCGAGCCGCGGCGCGAGTCGCCACGGTATCCCGGGGAGACGGGCACGCCGTCGATGTAGGTCACGGCCTCCTCGGTGCGGCCGCCGCGGATCGAGATGGCACTCCCGCTCGAGTTGGCCGCCACCACGCCCGGCTGCAGGATCAGGACGCTGTTCAGCCGGTCCACCGGCAGCTTCTCGGTGAACACGCCGTCGATCCGCTGCTTCGAGGTGACCTCGTCGCGCGGCACCAGCGGCTGGGTCTGGGTGACGACGGTGATCTCCTGGATCTCGACCGCCGTCTGCTCGAGCTGGACGTCCACCGTGATCGTCTGGCCGGCGAGGACCTTCACGCCTTCGACCTGGGTGGACTTGTACCCGATGAAGGCGGCGCGGACGGCCACCGTGCCGGCGGGGACGTTGTTGATGAAATAGTAGCCCTGAGGGTTGGTGAGGGCGTTGAACGCCGTCCCCACCACATACACCTGGGCATTGGCGATGGGCGCGCCCGCCTGATCTCGCACCCTGCCTTCGATTTTACCAGTCGAGCCCTGGGCCAGGAGCGAGCCGGCTCCCAGACCCAGCGCGACTGCCGCGAGCGCGACCGATCGCGAAAGCGATCGCGCGACGCGTGCGAAGGCGCTGACACGGCTTTGCTTCATGGATACGTCCTCCAAAGGCGTGAACCTGCGCGTACGACCGACTTCCGCGTCGATCACTTCCGGCGGGGAGCGCACACGCCCCCCTGGGCACGGTGGCCCATGTGGCATGCGACAGCTGTGGGATTACACCTGCGTCGTGAAGAGGAGTACGATCACGCGGGCATTGCGCCAGCGTGTGCGACGACCGCGGCCCGGTCGACGCCGCCTAATATGGAGCGCGCAAAATTGCGTGTCAAGCAAATGCCGCGGCGCGAGGCCGGGCGCTCACCATCATGTAACTCTGTTTAGCCCGCGAAGTTGCCTATTGAAACACGATCGGTCGTCACGCGGCATCGCGACGGTGCGGTGCGCGGGCGCCGCGAACGAGCGCTCGCGACGAAGGACGGCGGCAACGGTGGTGTGATCGATTCTTCAAATCGGAACCGCGGACGGACGCGATAGTAACGCCGCCCGGAAGTTTTGGGAAGGGCGGCTACCCGGGAACGATCAGCTCGCGCTGCGGCGCACCGGGCGTGACCTCGAGTCCCGCCGGGTCCCAGTGCATGTTGATCTCGCTGCGCACGCCGAATTCCCCGGGGAGATACACGCCCGGTTCCACCGAGAACCCCACGCCCGGGACGAGCCGGCGGTCGTCGTGGGTCTCGTAGTCGTCGAGGTGCGGCCCGGAGCCGTGCAGGTCGCGGTCGATCGAATGCCCCGTCCGGTGGACGAACGCGCGCCCGAACCCCGCCGCCTCGATGACGCCGCGCGCCGCCCGGTCGGCCTCGTACCCGGCGATGGGCCGCCCCGCCGCCGCCGCGCTCCTGACGGCGGCCACCGCGGCGTCGCGGGCGGCGCGCACTGTCTCCCACACCAGCTCCACCCGCTCCGGCACCGGGCTCCCGGCGAATCCCATCCAGGTCTGGTCGGCGAACACCGTGTCGAGACGCCGCCCGGCCCAGAGGTCGAGCAGCACCACGTCGCCGGTGCGAAGCGTCGCGTCCCGACCGGCGTGCGGCTCGTAGTGCGGATTGGCCGAGTTGGCGCCGAAGGCGACGATCGGGAAGGTGTCGAACACCAGCCCCCGCGCCTCCGCGGCCGCCACGACGCCCGCCTGCAGCGCGGTCTCGGTTAGACCGGTCCCGCCCTCCCGCACCGCCCGCGCGAGCGCGGCCCGCGCCACCTCCGCCAGCACCTCCGCGGCGAAGCGGTGGTCGGCCGCCTCCTCGGGCGTCCACCCGGCCGCGAACCGGCTCACCAGCGCCCCCGAGGGGACCACGGTGGCACCCAGCCGCCGGATCAGCTCGACTACACCGTACGGCACCCGGTCGAGGTACGGCACCGCGTCGTCGGGCGAGATCTCCATCGCGAGCCGCCGGCCCGCGACGACCGAGCCGAGCGCCGCATGGAGCTCCTCCCACCGGGCGTATGGCACCACTCGCCCGGGGAAACCCTCCACCGACGCGAGCTCGATCTTGTGCGCCACCGCGACCGGGTCGCCGTCCCGCGGCAGCAGCACGAACAGCCGGCGGGTGTTGAGTCCGCTGAGGCCCAGCACCCGCGTCGCCACCGGATTGAGCCCGTGAAACGCGTAGAGGAGCCAGGCGTCGGCGCCCGCCTCGGCCAGCGCATCCCGGAGCGCCGCGCGGTCCGGGATCATTCGTAGACCTCGGCGGCCGCGCAGCGCCAGACGCAGGCCTCGTCCCCGCGCGAGCGGCAGGCCTCGTGGAGCATGGCGCCCTCGAACCCGCTCAGTGAACGGAGCAGCTCGCCGTAGGCGGCACCATAGAACGCGCAGGCCGCGCCGTCCGGAACGGCGAGGATGGAGAGCGGGTCGGCCATGCGCACCTCGGTGCCGGTGGCGGGCGCCCGGAGCTCGCCGCCGAACACCTGGCCCGCAAGCCGCGACGCGGCCCGGCGCGAGACCCGTCGGCCCAGTCCGCCGGGCGACACCCGCGCGAGCGTCCGCGCGGAGCGTCCGCCCGAGCGGACGGCGTGGCGCGCGGCCCGCCGCCCGGCATCGGCGAACACCAGCGCCGCGTCCGGCCGCCGTCCCACCAGCCGGATCACCGAGACGACCTCGTCGAGCTCGACCGTCCCGTCCCGCTCCGCGGCGGTGCGATAGCGCTGGATCTGCGCCGCCACGGTGGGGCTCAGTCCCAGCCGGCGCACGACGATCTCTTCGGCGAGCTCGTCGAGTCCGTCCTCGACGGGCGTATCGAGGTTGCGGATCGCCTCGAGCAGACTGAGGGGAACGAGCGCGGGGACGGCGGGAGGAGTAGGCACGGGAATCGTGCCCGGAAGCTAGCGGGTCCATTACATTCTTTCCATGGCCGAGCCCTCCACCGCCGGGCGTCAGTTCAACGCCGAGGCGCTGCCCCATCTCGACGCGCTGTACCGCACCGCGCTCCGGCTCACCGGCGATCCGTCCCAGGCGGAAGACCTGGTCCAGGATACCATGCTCAAGGCCTACCGGGCATGGCGGCAATACCAGCCGGGAACCAACGCCAAGGGTTGGCTGCTCACCATCCTGCGGAACACGTTCATCAACGACTACCGGCGCCGGAAGCTGGAGCCGATCGCCACCGACCTGGAGCTGGTCGAGCCGCATGCCCTCTATCGCGCCATCGAGGACGTCGACCCCGAGGGCGCGTTCTTCGCCAAGATCGTGGACGAAAAGGTGCTGGAGGCGATCGACGCGCTGCCGCCCGACTTCCGGGAGGTGCTGGTGCTGAGTGATATGGAAGGGATGAGCTACGGCGAGATCGCGGAGGCGCTCGAGATCCCGGTCGGGACAGTCAAGTCGCGCCTGTTCCGCGCGCGCCGGCTGCTGCAGTCCTCGCTCTACGCCTACGCGGTGGAGACGGGAATAATTCCGCCCCGGGAGGATCATGATGGGTGAGCCGATCAACTGCCGCGAGGCGGCGGAACGGCTGCAGGATTTCCTCAAGCAGGAGCTGACCCCGGAGCTCGAGGCGGAGATGCAGGCGCACCTCGAACGCTGCCGCCCCTGTTTCGACGAGGCGCGGTTCGAGGCCAACTTCGTGCTCATGCTCGAGGTCCGGGCGCGACGCGTCGAGTGTCCCGCCGCGCTCCGGGCGCGCATCGCCCGCCTGCTCCAGAGCGAGATGGAGCGGGGCTGACGGCGGCGGTGCTCCCGTCGATCGCGGCGCTCGCGGCGGGGGCGGTGGCACTGCTCGCCTGGCGGGCGGGTTCGCTGACGGGCGGCGGTGCCGCGGCGGGCTGGCTGGTCGGCACGCTGGTGCTGGTGGGGACGGGGTGGGCGGGCGGCGCGGTGCTGGCCGCCTTTTTCGTCTCCAGCAGCGTGGTCGGCCGGCTGGCGCCGGCGCGGCCCTCGCTGGATGCCAAGGGCGAGCGCCGGGACGAACGTCAGGTCGCGGCCAACGGCGGGCCCGCCGCGGCCGGCGCCCTCCTTGGCCTGTGGCAGCCCTCGCTCGGTCTCTGGATCGTGACCGGGAGCCTGGCCGCCGCGGCCGCCGACACCTGGGCCACCAGCACCGGCGCCTGGAGCCGCGCGGCCCCGCGACTGAGGCTCCTCGGGCCGCTGGTCGCTCCGGGAACGAGCGGTGGAATGACGCCGCTGGGCTGTGCCGGCGCGCTGGTCGGCGCGGTGCTCGTGGCGGCTTCGGGAGCGGCGGCCGGGAGCGCCCCGGCGCTCCTACCCATGGGAACGCTGGTAGGTTTCGCCGGCATGTTCGCCGACTCGGTGCTCGGGTCGGTGTTGCAGGGCCGCTTCCGCTGCCCCGTGTGCGGGCAAGCCAGCGAGTGGCAGGTGCATCGCTGCGGGGCCCGCACCGTACGGGAGGGAGGGCTGGGATGGCTGGACAACGACGGAGTGAACCTCGTGGCCACCTCGCTCGCCGCCGTGCTGGCCGGCGTGGCCTGGCTGGCGTGGCAGCGCTGAGCCGCCGGCTGCCTGAACCGCCCGCGTTCGATGACTCCGGGTTTGAGCGCCGGCGCTGAGGGGCGCTCCGCCCTCGACGTGCTGGTTGTCGGCGCGGGGCCGGCGGGCAGTGCCGCCGCGACGCTGCTGGCCCGCGCCGGCTACGCGGTGGCCGCGGTGGACCGCGCCGCCTTCCCCCGGGACAAGGCGTGCTCGGAATACATGAGTCCCGAGACGGTCCGGCTGCTGGACCGGTTGGGCGTAGTCCCGGTGCTCGAGGCGTCCGGGGCCGCGGCCCCGGACGGCACGGTGGTGACCGCCGCGCGGGGGAGCCGGCTCCACGGGCGCTTCGTACTGGCCGGCGCGCCGCCGTTCCGCCCCACGGGGCTCGCCGTCTCGCGCCGGGTCCTGGACCACGCGCTCGTCCTGGCCGCGCGCGACGCGGGAGCCCTGGTGCTGGAGCGCACCGCCGTGGAGGAACTGGTGTACGATCGTGGCGCGGTGGCGGGCGCCGTGGTGCGGGACGCCGGGGGTGCGCGCCGGGTGCTCCGGGCCCGACTCACCATCGGGGCGGACGGACTCCGCTCGCTCGTCGCCCGGCGGGTCGGCCGGCGGCGGCACGGCCGGCCGCGGCGGCTGGCCTTCGTGGCCCACATGGATGGCGTCGCCGGCATGGGCGACAGCGCCGAGCTGCACGTCGGCCGCGGCGCCTACGCGGGGCTCAATCCGATCGGCGGCGGGCGGACCAACGTGGCGCTGGTCGTCAGCACGGAGCTCGCCGCCCGCGCGCGTGGCCGCGTCGAATCCTTCTTCCTCGAGCGCCTGGGCCGGTTCCCCGGGGTGCACGGGCGCGTGTCGGCCGGCACCTTCACCCGCCCGGTGCTCACCACGGGGCCGTTTGCCGCCTGGTCCGGCCGAGTGGTGGCCGACGGCGCCGCCCTCGTCGGTGACGCCGCCGATTTCTTCGATCCGTTCACCGGCGAGGGGATCCACAGCGCGCTCCGCGGCGCCATGCTGCTGGCCGACGCCGCCGGCGAGGCGCTCGCGGACGGCGGGCCGGTGACGGCGCGCCGCCTCGGCGGATACCGCCGCGCCCGGCGTGCGGCGTTCGCCGGCAAATGGGCGGTGGAGCGGCTCATCGGCTACGGCATGCTGTTCCCGGCGCTCTTCGACCGCGCGGTGGGTCGGCTTGGCCGCCGCGCCGGGATGGCCGACACGCTGATCGGCGTCACCGGAGACTTCGTCCCCGCGCGCCGGGTGCTCAATCCCGTCTTTCTCGCGAGGATGATTCTCTGAACCGATCCGCCGTCGACGAGTCCCGCTTCCGCCGGTTGCTGGGACGCTTCGCCACGGGCGTCACCGTCCTCACCGTGCGCGGCCCGCAGGGCCGGCCCGCGGGGATGACCGCGAGCAGCCTCGCCTCGGTGTCGCTGGAGCCGCCGCTGGTCTCGGTGTGCGTGGACCACGCGGCGGAGCTGCACGACCTCATCGCGGCCGCGCCCGAGTTCGTGGTGAACATCCTCGACAGCGGCCAGGAGGAGCTGGCCCGGCGATTCTCGCTCCCGCACGAGGACCGCTTCGACGGGGTGGGATACCACATCGGGGCGGAGGGACAGGTCGTCCTCGACGGGACGCTGGCACACATCGAGTGCGAGCGGCACGCCCACTATCCCGGCGGGGACCACACGATCATCCTCGGCCGCGTAATCGGCGGCAACACCCGCGACGGGCGCCCGCTCGTCTATTTCCGCGGCGGATACACCAGCCTCGCATGACCAGCGAGCCCCTGACCCTGAGCCCCGTCGGCACCGAGCTGCTCGACGATCCGGCCGCCGATCCCGGCGCGGTCACCGAGTCGCTGCGCAACATCGCCCGCGCGAACCGCTGGTTCGGCGGCGCGGCCGCCGTCCGGCACGGGCTGGCCCGCGCCCTGACCGGGGTGCCGGCGGGCACCACGCTGACACTCACCGACCTCGGCACCGGCCTCGGCGACCTGCCGCGCGCCGCCGCGCGCTGGGGCGCACGGCGCGGCCTCCGGCTGCTGCCCGTCGGCCTCGAGCGGAGCCGCGTGGCTGCCCGCCTTGCCCGGGACGGCGGAGTGCCGAGCGCGGTGGGATGCGCCGGCGCGCCGCCGTTCGGCGAGAAATCGGTGGACCTGGTGCTCGTGAGCCAGGTGGCGCACCACCTGGCGCCGGCGTCGGTCGTGCGCCTCTTCCGCGCGTGCGACCGCCTGGCGCGGCGCGCCGTCATCGTGGCCGACCTCCGCCGCGGCCCGCTCGGTCCGCTCGTGTTCCGGGTCGGCGCGCGCGTGCTCCGCTTCGATGCCAACACCGTCTCGGACGGGGTCACCTCGCTCCGCCGGGGCTACACCGCCGGAGAGCTGCGTGCGCTGCTCGCGGCGGCGGGCGTGGACGGCACGGTCGAGCGCCGGCCGGGCTACCGCCTGGTGGCGGTGTGGCGGCCGCGGCCGGCGTGATGCGTACCGTGGATCGCAGCCGGATGCGCGCACCCGTCGAGCGGGTGCTCGCCGCGGCCGTAGACGTGGAACGCTGGCCGGCGCTGCTGCCCCACTACCGCCGAGTCCGGATGCTCGAGCGGCGGACGGACGGCGGCCTGGTCGAGATGGCCGCGTGGCGCCCGTTCGGGCCGCTCAATTATCCGACCTGGTGGGTGTCCGAGATGCGGGTGGACCGGGCGGCGCGGGCGGTGCACTACCGCCACGTCCGCGGGATCACAGCAGGCATGGACGTGGTCTGGCGGCTGGAGCCGGCGGGCGATGACACCGAGGTGACGATCGTGCACGACTGGGCCGGGCCGCCGTGGCCCGTCGTCGGGGGCGCCGCGGCAGCATGGGTGATCGGCCCCGTCTTCATTCACGGAATCGCGTCGCGGACCCTGGCGGGCATCCGGCGGGCGGTGGAGGCAGGACCATGAGCGACGCGCGGCGGGTGGTGGTCACGGGCATCGGGGCGGTCACCCCGATCGGGCTGGGAGTGGACGGTCTGTGGGAGGGACTCCGGCGGCGCCAGTCGGCGGTCCGCTGCATTACCCGCTTCGACCCCACGGCCTTCAAGTCGCGTGTCGCGGGCGAGGTCGCCGACTTCGTGCCGACCGACCACATCGAGGAGCGACGGGCCCGGCGGCTCGACCGGTACTCCCAGTTCACCATCGCGGCGACCCGGATGGCCCTGGCCGACGCCCACCTCGACCTCGCGCGCGAGGACCCCGATCGGGTGGGCGCCATGATGGGCACCGCGCTGGGCGGCGTGGCCCACGGCGAGAAGAACTATCATGCCTTCCTGACCGTCGGCCCGCGCGCGGTGGACCCGGCGCTGGCGCTCACGGTCTTCGCCGGCGCCGCGAGCTGCAATATCGCCATCGAGTTCGGCTGCACCGGCCCCAACTCCACCAATGGAATGAGCTGCGCCTCGGGCGCGATCGCCATCGGCGACGGGTTCCGCGCGATCGTGCGGGGCGACGCGGACGTGATGCTGGCCGGCGGGGCGGAGGCCCCGCTCGCGCCGCTCTGCTTCGGCGCGTTCGCCATCATCCGCGCGATGTCCACCCGGAACGACGATCCGACCCACGCGAGCCGTCCGTTCGACGCCGGCCGGGACGGATTCGTGATGGCCGAGGGCGCGGCCGTGCTGGTGCTGGAGGAGCGGAGCCGTGCGCTCGCGCGGGGCGCGCCGGTGTATGCCGAGCTCTGCGGGTTCGGGCTCACCAACGACGCGCACCACATGACGGCGCCCCGGCCGGACGGGCGCCAGGCCGCGCGCGCCATGCGGAACGCCCTGGGCGAGGCCCACGTGACGCCGGGCGAGGTGGGCTACATTAACGCGCACGGCTCTTCCACTCCGCTCAACGACCCGACCGAGACCTCCGCGATCAAGCAGGTGTTCGGCGACCTGGCTTATCGGGTGGCGCTGAGCGGTACCAAGGGGTACTACGGGCACGCGCTCGGCGCGAGCGGCGCCATCGAAGCGGCCATCTGCGCCCTGGCCTCCCGGCGCGGCTGGCTCCCCCCCACCGTCAACCTGGAGACCCCCGATCCCGCCTGCGACCTGCCGCAGGTCACGGGCGACGGACGCGACGGCCGGCCCGAGGTGCTGCTCAGCAACTCGTTCGGCTTCGGCGGCATCAACGCCGCGCTGGTGTTTCGTCGGGCGGACGCCTAGATTCGCGGCCGTCCTCACCCCTGACACCACACCAAGGATGCCCGATGACTTCGCTCTTGCGCCGGTCGCTCGCGGAAGCCGTGGGAACCTTCGCCTTCGTCTTCATCGGGTGCGCGGTCGTCGTGATGAAATCGGCGCCCGGCGCGGGCTACGGGCTGCTGGGCATCGCCTGGGGTCATGCCATCGCGCTGTCCATCATGGTCACGGCGACGATGGCGATCTCCGGCGGTCACCTGAACCCCGCCGTCACGGTCGGGCTGCTCGTGGGGCGGCGCATCAACGGGCAGACGGCCGCCGGGTACATCGTGGCCCAGCTCGTGGGCGCCGTGATCGCGGCACTCTGCGTCAAGCACCTGTTCCCTATCGGCTCCGTCCGGGCCACGTCCCTCGGCACGCCTGCCCTGGCCGGAAACGTCCAGCTCTCGCAGGCCATCGGCATCGAGGCGGTCCTGACCTTCTTTCTGGTCTCCATGGTGTACGGGACCTGCGTCAACTCCGAGTCACCCAAGGTCGGCGGTTTCGCCATCGGCCTCGTGCTGCTGTGCGACATCCTGATCGGCGGCCCCCTGACCGGCGCCGCGGCCAACCCCGCCCGCGCCTTCGGCCCAGCCCTGGTATCCGGCCAGTGGGTGGCCCACAGCGTCTACTGGATCGGGCCACTGCTGGGCGGGATCGTGGCGGGACTGCTCTGGGAATACGTGCTGCTGCCGAAGCGGGAGAGGTGACGGGGGACGGAAAGACGGAAAGACGGAAGGGCAGAAAGACCGAAGGGCGGATGGCGGAAGGACGGAAGGATGGAACGCGGTGAGCCGGCGGGCACTGTCATCCCGAGCGAAGCGAGGGATCTGGCCGGGCCGAGTTCGAGCAACGCGGAGTAGATCCCTCGCTTCGCTCGGGATGACAGTGCTTCCTATGGGCCCGTCTGACCCCCCGACCGTCCGCCCGCCTGACCGTCCGCCCGCCCATCCGCCTTCCGCACCCTTCCCCACAGCGCCGCCAGGTAACCCGCGAGAATCACCGGCGCCACCACATATGCCGCGACGAGGTAGCCGACGTTGTGCGGCGTCTCAGCCGGCATCGGTGGCCTCCGCGGCCTCGTCGCGGGCCTCTTCCGCCAGCGCAAGCGCGTAACGCAGCGTCACCAGCCCCACGTAGAGCAGCGTGAACACCGCCGTCGAGACGAGCAGCGTCCGGAGCATCTCCGGCGGCAGCGAGGGCGCGCTGGGCTTGAGCACTACCGGCTGGGGGTGGAGCGTGCGGAAGAGATAGACGCTCAGGTGGATGAAGGGGACCAGCAGCATTCCCAGGATTCCCACCACCGCGCTGAAACGCGCGCGCTCCTCGGGGTCGTGCACCGAGGCTCTGAGGGCGAGGTAGCCGATGAACAGAAAGAACAGAAAGAGCGTGAGCGTGAGCCGCGCGTCCCAGGTCCACCAGGTGCCCCAGATCGGCTTGGCCCAGATGGGGCCGGTGGTGAGCATGACCGCGCTGAAGGCGACCCCTACCTCCGCGGACGACGCGGCGAAGCGGTCCAGCCGCGGGTCGTGCAGCCAGAGGTAGAGCGCGCTCGTGACCCCGACGAGGGAGAAAGCGATCAGCGCGCTCCACGCCGCCGGTACGTGGAGATAGAAGATCTTCTGCGCCGGCCCCTGCCGCAGCTCCACCGGCGTGAACTTCAGCGCCAGCACGTACACGCCCGCCAGGCCGAGCAGCGCCGCCAGGCTGATGCGGAGCCCGCGGCGCGCGAGGGTCCGGGCGACCGAGGCGGCGGCGGTGCGGCTGCCGGAGCCCGTCATTCGTCCACCACGGCGGAGAAAGCCATCGTACACAGGGTCACGAATACCACGTCGTAGAGGGCAAGGAGTCTAAGCCAACCCAGCATCTCGCTCAATGGACGCCCGGCCAGGAGCCGTGATGTTACCTGCACCGCCCCGATGAGCGGCGGCACCATGAACGGCAGCAGCAGGACCGGCAGCATCAGCTCCGCGAACCGGGTCCGCACCGCCATGGCGCTGAAGATGGTGCCCACCGACACGAAGCCGATCGTGGCGAGCGCCGTCACCCCGATGAGCCCCGGCAGTGCCCGCCACAGGTCCACGTTGAAGAACAGCACGAAGAGCGGCAGCGTCACCGCCTCGACCGTGCCCACGAACGCCAGGTTGGCGAGCAGCTTGCCCGCGAACAGCGCGCCCCGCGGGAGCGGCGCGAGCAGCAGGCCGTCCAGCGCCCCGTGCTCCCGCTCGATGGTGAACGCCCGGTTGAGCGCCACCATCGCCGCCAGCGCGAACGTCACCCACAGGACGCTCGGCGCGAGGTCCGTGGCGGCCAGCGCCGTCGGATCGCGGGCGAAGTTGAACACCACCAGCACCAGCGCCGCGAACACCACCGCGGAGAGCAGCGCCGTACGGCTCCGGAGCTCCGCCCGGATGTCCTTCCCGGCCACCGCGAGCGCCAGCCGGAGCGATTCAGCCACCGGTCCACTCCCGGTAGCGCGGCAGGAACGCCGTCAGCGGGCCGGCCACGGGCTGCTGCCCCGCCCACCGGCCGCCGACCAGCACCGCCACTCGGGTGGCCACATCCCAGACCTCCGCCAGGTTGTGAGTCACGATCACGAGTCCGAGCCCCTCCGCCAGCCGGGTCCGCAACCGGTCGCGGAGCCGGTCGGCGGAGGCCGCGTCGAGGGCGCTGAAGGGCTCGTCCAGGAGCAGCACCCGCGGGCGGTGCAGCAGCGCCCGCGCGATCGCCGCGCGCTGGAGCAGCCCGCGGCTCAGCTTCCGCGGGGAGTCATGCGCCCGCGCGGCCAGTCCCGCCTCGGCGAGGGCGTCGCGAGCGGCATCGGCCGGCGCCGGGAGCCCGTAGAGTCTGGCCGTGAAGGCGAGGTTCTCCAGCAGCGTCAGGTCATCGTACAGCAGCGACTGGTGCGACAGGAGCCCGATCGCGCGGCGCGCCTGGGGCGCGCCCTCGCCCAGCGCGTGACCGAGCACGCGCACGTCGCCGGCGGCCGGACGCATGAGGCCCGCCAGGATCCGGAGCAGCGTGCTCTTGCCGGCGCCGTTCGGGCCAGCGACCGCGAGCGCCTCGCCCGGCGCCAGCGTCAGGTCGATGTCGTGGAGGACGCGGAAGCGGCCGAACGAACGGCGGAGCCCACGGGCGACGAGCAGCGGCGCGCCGTCACAGGACGGCATCGATCCGCGCGCCGAGTTCGTCGAGGCGGAAGGGTTTGACGATGTAGCCGGAGTGGGGAAGATTCAGGACCTTGAGCTGGGGCTCGATGCTCATGTAGGCCGTCGTGATGATGACCGGCAGGTCGGGTTGCGTCACCCGGATCCGGCGCAGCAGCTCGATGCCGTCGGTGTCGGGCAGGCGCATGTCGAGCACCGCGACGTCGGGAGGCTGCAGCTCGAGCTGCTCCAGCGCTTCGGCGCCCGTGGAGGCAAACACCAGGTCGTATCTTGGCTCGAACGCTCGCTGGTAGCTGAGCCGCAGCGCGGGCTCGTCCTCCACGATCAGGACGCGCCGGCGGCGCTTTGCCTGCGTCATGCCACGTACCCCGCGACCCGATGCCGGGCGACACTCGCGTAGTGAGAGGGGGAGCCCGCGGCGTACACTAATCGGTTGCGGGGGAGCCGTCCATCCCGCGAGCGGCCGCGCGACGCGACCGGGCGCTCGCTCAACCGTCTTCTGCTTCGACGATGAACAGGTCGTAGAGCTTCGTGATGGTGAGGAGAAACCGGATCTCCTCGCTGGGATTGCGGAGCACCACCGTCTGCCGCCGCTCGGCGGCCAGCCGCTGAATCAGCATCAGCGCACCGAGGCCGGCGGAATCGACTTCGCGCGTGTGCATCAGGTCGATGACCAGCCGGCCGGAGCCTTCGGGCATCTCCTCGAGCAGCCGCTCCGCCGCCTGGCGGATCTCCACACGAGTCTCCAGGCCGAGCACTTCAGGCGCGGCCAGGCCACGTTCCAGATCCTGCGGGGTCCTCATCCATCCTCCTTCGGCACCGAGCTATCTCACCATGCTTCGGTGAGACCTCTAGTTTTGCGGCCCCGGATCACTCCGGGTGTGCTCTTATCGGGCGGATCGACGCCTCGCCGCAGGTCACGTTGCGGCTGCGCCCCGGAAAAAGGCGAGTCTGGTGCCAGTGACGGCAAACTGATGTGCGAGACTGCCTTAGGGATGCCTATCCAGGCCTGAGTGCGACCGCTTGCGTCGCAGACCGCGAGATTGTAGTGCAAAAGGGGCGTGGGGGTAAGAGGAGATGGTCGCGACCCGCGACCGGCTACAGCTGAATCCTTGCCCCGAGCTCCAGCACCCGGTTGGGCGGCAGGTTGAAGAAGGCGGTCGCGGATTGGGCGTTCCGCGCCATGACGATGAACAGCAGCTTCCGCCAGCGCGCCATCCTCGAGTTGCCATCGGGGAGCAGCGTCTCGCGGCCCAGGTAGAAGCTCGTTTCGGCGGGGCTGGCCCGCAGGCCGTCGCGCTGCAGCGAGGCGAGCAGCGCCGGCACGTCGGGCGTCTCCATGAACCCGTAGCGGCCCACCACGCGGTGGAACCCGTCGCCCAGGGACTTGAGTGTGAGGCGCTCCTCCCGCGGCACCTGCGGGATTTCCTCGCCCTCGATCGACATAATGACGACCGTCTCGTGCAGCACCTTGTTGTGCTTGAGATGGTGGAGCAGCACGACTGGGACGCCGGCCGGGTCCGAAGTCATGAAGACCGCCGTGCCCGGCACCCGCGCCGGCCGGCGCCGCCGGATGTCCTCGAGAAAGAGGTCCAGCGGAAGCGCGCTCTCCCGCAGCGCCGACGCCACGCTCTCCCGCCCGCGCTTCCAGGTCGTCATCAGGACGTAGAGGACCACCGCGATCAGGAGCGGAAGCCACCCGCCGCTCGCGACCTTCGCCAGGTTGGCGCCGAGAAACGCCAGGTCTGCCGACAGGAAGAGCGCCCCGACCAGAGCGACGCGCCAGCGCGGCCACTGCCACCGGTCCCGTGCTACCGTGCAGAACAGCACGGTCGTGATGGTCATCGTGCCGGTCACCGCGATGCCGTAGGCGGAGGCGAGATTGCTGGTGGACTGGAACACCAGCACCAGCAGCACGCAGGTCACCGCCAGGAGCCGGTTGACTCCCGGCAGGTAGATCTGCCCGATCGCGGTCTGCGAGGTGTGGAGGATGGTGACCCGCGGGCTGTACCCGAGCTGGAGCGCCTGGCGGGTGAGCGAGAAGGCGCCCGAGATGAGCGCCTGCGAGGCCACCACCGCGGCCGCCGTCGCGATCCCCACCATCGGGTAGAGCGCCCACGACGGGACGAGGGAATAGAATGGATTGCGCGCCGCCGAGGCATCCGACAGCAGCAGCGCCCCCTGGCCGAAATAGTTGAGCACCAGCGCGGGCAGCACCACGGCAAACCAGCCGAGACGGATCGGCCGCCGGCCGAAGTGGCCCATGTCGGCGTAGAGCGCCTCGCCGCCGGTCACCACCAGCACGACCGCTCCCAGGATCAGGAACCCGCGCGGCCAGTCCCCCAGGAAGAACGTGATCGCGTGCCACGGGTTGATCGCGGCGATCACCTCCGGGTGCCGCATGATGCCACCGATCCCGAGCAGCGCGATGGACAGGAACCAGACCACCATCACCCGGCCGAACACCGCTCCCACGCGGGCCGTGCCCCTGTGCTGGAACACGAACAGAGCCACCAGGATGACGCTCGCCAGGATCGGCACCACCCATCCGGGGATGCTCGACGCGATGTCGATCCCCTCGACCGCGCCGAGGACCGAGATCGCGGGCGTGATGACGCCGTCGCCGTACAGGAGCGCCGCTCCGAACAGCGCCAGCCCCACGAGCAGCCGCCGCGTGCGCCGGTCCCGATGGCGCGGGTGCAGCAGGGCGAGGAGCGCCATGATGCCGCCCTCACCCCGGTTGTCCGCCTGCATGATGAAGGTCAGGTACTTCAGCGAGACCACGAAATTGAGTGACCAGAAGATCAGCGACAGCACGCCCAGGACGTTCGGGGCCGTGGGCGCCACCCCGTACTCCGGGGCGAAGCACTCCTTGAGCGCGTACAGCGGGCTGGTGCCGATGTCCCCATAGACTACGCCCAGCGCGGCGAGCGCCGCGGCCAGGGACGCGTGGCGGGACGCCGGCTCGTGGTCGGTGGTCATGTCCTAGAACTGGATCTGGGCACCGAGCTCCACGACCCGGTTCGGGGGAAGATTGAAGAACGCGGTGGCGGTCTGGGCGTTCCGCGTCATCACGATGAACAGCTTCTTGCGCCACCGCGCCATCCGCCCGGTCAGGGGAATGGCGGCCGCGTCGCGTCGACGGCCGTCGCTCGCGATGAGCGTCTCCCGGCCCAGGTAGAAGGTCGTGTTCATGAGCGCCACCTCGACCGGTTTCCCGTCGCCACTCGGCCGGCCCAGGGAGCGCAGGATCGCGGGCACGTTCGGCGTCTCCATGAAGCCGTAGTGGGCGATCACCTGGTAGAATCCCTGCCCGAGCTCGCGGCAATGCACCCGATCGCTCACGTCCACCTGGGGAATCTCCTCGGTGGCGATGGACATGAGCAGCACCTTCTCGTGCAGCACCTGGTTGTGCTTGAGGTGGTGCAGCAGCACCGGCGGCGCGCCGGTCGCGTCCGAGGTGAGGAACACGGCCGTGCCCCGAACCCGGTAGGGCTGCCGGCGGCCGAGGTCGTCGAGGAACAGGCCCAGCGGCAGGCTGTTCTCGCGCACCAGCGCCGCGAGCCGCACCCGGCCCCGCTTCCAGGTGGACATGAGGGTGTAGACGCTCGCCGCCACCACCAGCGGGAACCAGCCGCCGTGGGGAATCTTGAGCAGGTTGGCCCCCACGAAGGACAGGTCCACCACCAGGAACAGCGTCGTGAGCGCGGCGACCTTCCACCGGCTCCAGTGCCACCGCCGCCGGGCCACCACGGCGAACAGGATGCTGGTGATCGTCATGGTGCCCGAGAGCGCCACGCCGTAGGTCGCCGCCAGATTGGCCGACGAGCGGAACGTCACCACCAGACCCAGGCACGCCACCATGAGGAGGTTGTTGACGGCGGGAATGTAGATCTGCCCGATCTCGGTTTTCGAGGTGTGCACGATGTTGACGCGCGGGCAGTAGCCGAGCTGAACGGCCTGGCGGGTGAGCGAGAAGGCGCCCGAGATGAGCGCCTGCGAGGCCACCACCGCGGCCGCCGTCGCGATCCCCACCATCGGGTAGAGCGCCCACGACGGGACGAGGGAGTAGAATGGATTGCGCGCCGCCGAGGCGTCCACCAGCAGCAGCGCCCCCTGGCCGAAGTAGTTGAGCACCAGCGCGGGCAGCACGGCCCCGAACCATGCCAGGCGGATCGGCCGCTTGCCGAAGTGGCCCATGTCGGCGTAGAGCGCCTCGCCGCCCGTCACCACCAGGATCACGGCCGCGAGGACGGTGATTCCGGCCAGCCCCTGGCGCAGGAAGAAGTCCACGGCGTACCACGGATTGATCGCCCGCAAGACCGAGGGCTCGCGCAGGATGCCGCCGACGCCCAGCGCGGCCAGGCACACGAACCAGACCGCCGTCACCGGCCCGAACACCGCGGCCACGCCCGCCGTGCCGCGGCGCTGGAAAAAGAACAGTCCCAGGATGATCAGGAAGGCGATCGGCACCACGAGGTGCTCGAGCGCCGGGGTGGCGATGCTGAGCCCCTCCACCGCGCCCAGCACGGAGATGGCCGGCGTGATGATGCCGTCGCCGTAGAGCAGCGCGGCGCCGAAGAGCCCGGCCATGACCAGCGGGCGCCCCCGGCCCGAGCGCGAGCCGCTGGGCCGGGCGAGCGCCATCAGGGCCAGGATCCCGCCCTCGCCCCGGTTGTCCGCCCGCATGACCACGGTCAGATACTTGAAGGTGACGACGAAGTTGAGTGACCAGAGGATCAGCGAGAGGATGCCGAGGACGTTCTGCTCGTTGACCGGGAAGCCCTGCGGCCCCCAGAAGCACTCCTTCAGCGAGTAGAGCGGGCTGGTGCCGATGTCCCCGTAGACGATCCCCAGGGCGCCAAGCGCGAGGGTCGCAAGCGCGCGCCCTCGGGGTGGCTCCTTGGCAGGCTGGGCCACGCTAGGTAGCCCGCGGCTCCGGCGCGCGGCGCCGGGCGAGCAGCGCCAGGACCAGCACCGTCACGATGATCACCGCGGAGCCGACGCACCACCGGCAGATGGCGTGAATGACGAAGAGCTCGAGCCAGGTGAGATAGGCCGTGAACAGCACGCCGCCCGCGGCGAACGCGCTGAGCAGATCGGCCGGCCACCGGCGCGACGCGAGCGCGGGCTGCAGCGCGAGCATCGCCAGCACGAACAGGAGCGCGTACCCGATCACCCCGATCAGGGCCACCTCGATGCCCGCGATACGGCTCCAGGGGCTGGTCTGCACCGTCTCGCAGCCCCCGGTGCCGCACGCCAGCGTCCCGATGCGACCGATCTTGTACAGGTAGAGGTACGCGGACACGAACAGCCCGAGCAGGCTCATGAGCGCCGCGCCCATCCGGTAGATCATCGCGCGCTGGCGGTGCGCGGCGCGAGCGAGTCGACCAGCCGGGTGATCGCGTCGGAATCGAACCGGCCCTGGTACAGCCGGCCGCCGACCAGGAGCGTCGGGGTCGAAGTCACCCCGACCCGCACGCCCTCGTCGTAGCTGGCCTGGATCCGGCCCGCGTACTTGCCCGCCCGCATGCACGCGTCGTAGCGGGCGAGGTCGAGCCCGGCCTCGCCCGCGTAGCGGCGGAACAGCTTCGCGGCATCCGAGGAGCCGGCCCACTCGGACTGGCCATCGTAGATCCGCTGGTGCTGATCCCAGTACTTCCCCTGCTCGTCCGCGCAGGCGGCCGAATGCGCCGCCAGACGGGAGTACTGGTGCTGCTGCAGGGGGAAGTCCCGGTAGCGCCAGCGGAGTCGGCCCGTCTTGATGAGCCGCTCCTCGATGGTCGGCATCTGGAGGGTCGCGAACGTCTGGCAGAAGGGGCACTGGTAATCGGCGTACTCGGTGATCTCGACCGGCGCGCTCGCGGAGCCCTTGATGTAGCCGCGGAACCCCGCCGTGTCCGACGGCTGGATGGTCACGTTCGCCGGAATGCTGGCCGTGGCGGGCCGGGAGAGCTGGTACCACAGCGCGCCCAGCCCGATGACCGCGACGACTGCCAGGACCACGTAGAAGCGCTTCATTCCGCCGGGCGGTGCCGCCATGGTTCCTCGTCCTCCGGGTCGTCGGGGTGAAAGGGTTCCTGCCGCTGCGCCTCGTCCACGATGCGACGGCTGTCGGCCACTTCGGGCGTATCGTAAGTGACGCGGACCTCGTAGTGGAACATCTCGCTCCGGGCGTCACCCATCAGCCGCAGCAACTCCGGGACGCCCCCGAGCAGGTGCCCGCCCCGGTCGAGCTCCCGGATTCGCTCCGCCAGGGCGCGCAGCATCTCCGCCAGCCGATCGGCCCGCGCCTTGTCGTACACTTCATCGTGCTCTGCCATGAGTACCTCGAGGGGCCGCGGCCCCTCGCTCAAGTTCGTGTCACTGTGGCCGATAAACATAATCACCCGGCCCGCGGGCCAATGGTCCCGGGGTTTGCACCAAAAGGTGCAACCGGATATATTCCATCGCGGAAAACGCCGCACATGAGACGCATGTTTCGTGACAGGCAGTTTCGACTCCAAGTAGGAAGGTGCATGATCAAGAAGAAACCCGAGCGTGATCCCGAAGCGGTAGCGTTTGCCCAGGCCCGTGACGAGCTGTTCAGTCACATCCTCCGGTGTGGCGTGATCGACGCGCTCCCGGAGCATCAGAAGGACTGGTTTGATGATACCATGCTCTACCTGGCCGACCGGTACGAGGACCTGAGCGAGGAGGAGCGGACCCAGTTGCGTGTACTGGGCGAGCGCTTCTGCCAGCCGGTCCAGCGGAAGGTGGAGGCGGTCACGACCGGCGCCGCGTAAGCGGGTCGGTGCATGAAGCCGGAGCCCCGGTGCGCCATCGCGCACCGGGGCGTTTGTTGTGTGGACCCCGCCCCTGGCTCAGAACCCCTGCCAGCCCGCGGGAAATCGCCGCCAGCGGTACCCCATCGCCAGCCGGGCGCCCCCGCCGACACCCGCCTCGACGAACCACCCCGACGGCGCGCCCGGGCGCCCCTCTACCCCGAGCGTCAGGACGACGTAGCCCTGATTCACCGGCCCGCCCACCACAGCGACGCCCCCGGCGCCGTACACTCCGGCGCCGGCCCGCCCGGTCGGGTTGAGGAGAAAGTGGACCAGCAGCTCGCCCCGCCAGGCGGCCTCCCTGCCGCTCACCCCTGCCAGCGCCGCGGCCGAGACCCGGGTGCGAAGCGAAGTGCGGAGGCCGCCGTAGGCGCCCGCGGCGACGAGCGCCGGATCGGACGCGGTGGCCATGGCCACGACGCCCAGCTCGGGGACCGACTGCGCGGAAGCGGGCGACCCCCCTAGAAGTGCACCCGCGGAGACCACGGCCATGCTAGCCCAGCGTGAGCCCATGCGTGACCCGGATGTCCGCCGCCAGCGAATGCAGCACGGAGCAGTACTTCTCGATCGAGAGCTCCACCGCCCGCCGCGCCTTTGCCTCGTCGAGCCCCTCGCCTCGCAAGTGATACTCGAGATGGATGGCGGTGTAGCGCCGCGGCTGCTCCTCCCGCCGCTCGCCGCTCACCTCGATTCGGAGCTCGTGAAGTCCCACCCGCATCTTCTCGAGGATGCTGACGACGTCCGACCCGCTGCACGCGGCCGCGGCCAGAAGCAGCGTGAGCATCGGGCCGGGGGCCGTGGCGCCGTCACCGTCCAGCACCATGGCCGGCCCACCCGGCTCGCCGCCCCGGAAGATGAAGCGCTCCTGCCAGGTCAGCGATGCGCGCTTTGTTTCGGTGGTCATTGCGCCTCCTGCCGCCCCACCCGGCGCTCCGCCCTCGGGGCTACCCGGTAGTAGTCCCAGATCGCGTAGAGCGCGACCGCGCTGGTGGCCCATGCCAGCGGGCGGAGCCGGGGGGAGTTCGTCAGGAATGCCACCAGCGTGAGCACCTGCGCCACGGTCACGGCCTTGCCGCCGGCTCGCGCCGGAATCGCCCTCGGTCGGCGGGACACGAACGTGACGACGAACGCGAGCGTCGCGACCAGGTCACGCAGCAGCACGCCCAAAATTTCGTACCACTCGAGCCGGCCGCTCGCGGCCACGACACCGAACGCGGAGAGCATGAACAGCTTGTCGGCCACGGGATCGAGGACCACGCCGATGGACGAGCTCCCGAAGCGTCGGGCGATCTGTCCGTCCAGCAGGTCGCTCGCCGCCGCGGCGCCCAGCAATCCCAGGCGCGAGCCGTTCGACACGAACGGAAACGCGATGGCGAGCGGGATGCGCACCGCGCTCAGGAGGTCCGCGGTGGTCCACCGGACACGACCTTGCTCCCCCCTTCGGCGCGGACTAGGTTCGGACGGCATGGCGTGCAAGATACCCATATGATGCTGGACACCGCGGTCATCCCCTGCGGCGGGCGCGGCACCCGGCTTCATCCGATCACCCGCTGGCTGCCAAAGGAGATCCTGCCCGTGGGTCTCCGCCCGATTCTGTACTGGGCGCTCGACGAGGCCGCCGACGCGGGTCTCCTGCGCGCCATCATCATCACCAATCCGCACAAGCCGGTGCTCGAGGCGGCGGCGCGCAACTACGAGGGCCCGCTCGAGCTCGAGTTCATTCCACAGGATCATCCGCGCGGACTGGGCGACGCGCTGCTCCGTGCGCGCGACCCGCTGGCCGGCTCCCCTTTCCTCGCACTCCTCCCGGACAATCTCTTCCAGGGCCCGAATCCGACGGCCGCCGTCCTCTCGACCTGCCGCGCGACCGGCCTCGCCACGGTGCTGCTGGCCGAGATCGCGCAAGAGGAGGCCGGTGCCAAGGGCGCTACGGGACGTGCCAGGATTCGCGCCGAGGCGGACGGTTCGATCCGGGTGACGGAGGTGGCGGACAAGGGGACGGGACGGTTCGACACGGCGGGGGAGGCCGCGGCGGTGACGCCGATCGGCCGCATGGCGTTTCCGGGCGGCATCCTGGAAGAGTTCGAAGCGGTCGAGCGGGAGCTGCCTCGCGGCGTCGAGCTCGACGACGTCCCGGTGCTGCAGCGGCTGGCCCGGCGCGGCGCGCTCGCCGGCGTGGTCAGCCAGGCCAGATTCTACGACGTCGGGGTGCCCGAGGGCTACCACGCCGCCGTGGCCGAGTTTCCCCCGCGGGCCTGACCGGCGGATGCCGCGGCGTGGACTCCGCGTTCAACTACCACCTGCTCGAGCTGTCCGCCCTGAGCGGCGCCCGACTGGCCGATGCCGATGGGCTCTCGGCCATGGTCGTCGCCGCCGCGGGGGCGGTGGGGATGCCCGCGCTGGGGCCGCCGGTGGTGCGCGAGAGCCCCGGAGGCGTGGCGGTGGTCATGCTCTGCCGCGAGGGCCACATCGTGCTGCACACCGTGCCGGCCGAAGGGCTGTGCTTCGTGTCGGTGGTGGCCCGCGCGCCGGCGGATGTCGGGCGCGGGCTGGAGGTGATCAGCCGCGGGCTGGCGCGGGAAGGTGGGCGCCGGACGCCGTGAGCAGCCGTGCCGCGCCGGTCCCGCGGATCACGGCTTCCGCCCGGCGCGCCGGGGCGAGCGAGCCGAGCGCGACGCGCAGCACGTCGCCGGCCGTGACCGCGCGGTAGGCCGCTCCCGGGTCCACCAGCTCGGGGAGCCCGGACCCTGCGATCCACGCCTCCAGGATCTCCGCCGCCACCGCGCCGCCGCTCTGCCGGTTCACCTCGGCCTGTCCGGAGAGGTAGTTGATCGCCTGCTGCAGCTCGGCCTCGCTCACTGGCTCCCGGGTAAAGCGCTCGAGTTCGCGCAGCATCTCCTCCCGCGCCTCCTCCTCCCGCTCGGGCGACGTCGCGATATACGCCACCAGCGACCCGGCCCGCGCCTTCTCCCAGGCTGACGCCACGACGGTGTAGGCGAGTGACCGTCGGTCCCGCAGCGCCTCGAACAGCCGTCCGCCCAGCCCGCTCGCGACGGCGGCCCATACCCGCGCCGCGGCGCGGTCCGGGTCGCGACGCGCCACGCCCGGGAAGGCCATCGCGATGGCCGCCTGCGCCTTGTCACGCTGGACCACACGGAGCGGCGCCTCACCCTCGGCGCCCGCTATCCAGGCCACCGGTGCAGGGGCGCGCCCGTCGTCCCGCGGCGGGAGCGACCCGAAGACGCCGGCCAGCGCCGCGGTCGCCCGCTCCGGATCCACATCACCGACGGCAATCACGACCGGCCGCCGCCCGAGCACCGCGCTCGCGTGCCACGCGCGGACGTCGGTCGGGGTGATCGCGGGCAGCGTGTGCGGCAGCCCGGCAACGGGGAGCCCATAGCCCTCCTCGCCGAAGGCGGCCGCGAACGCGAGCTGAAACGGGTAGCGGAACATGTCATCCGCCACCTGCTGCGCCTCCGCCAGCATCAGGCCGCGCTCCCGCTCGACTTCGCCCTCCTCCAGCCTCGGCGCGACATGCGCCAGGTGGAGCAGCGCCGCGGCCTCGCCGAGGTGCTCGGCCAGCACCGAGGTGGCGAGCCCGAGCCAATCGGAGGCCGCGACCGGCCCCAGCGTGCCCCCGAGGCGCTCGAATGCGAACGCCAGCGCGCCGGCGTCGTAGGCGCCGGCGCCGCGCACGCTGCTTCGCACCGTGAGCGCGCCCAGCCCCGCCTGCGCTGGGGGATCGAACTCCCGTGGGACGTACACTCCGAGGTGCACCAGCGGTACGCCGGACTTGCGCCGGACCAGCACGTCCGCACCCGGCAGGCGGGTGTGCAGCACCTGCGCTTCGCGGTGCCCGGACGGCACCGTGCGCGCGGGCGGCGCCGGTGCGAGGGCGGGCACGACAGGGCCGGCTGCCACGGGTCCGAGCTCGCGCACCGAGAACGCACGGGCGAGCGCCGCCGCGGTGAGCTCTTCGCCCTCATCTTCAGGCAGGTAGAGCACGGCGGATACCGCGTCCGGCTGGAGATAACGGGCCGCGGCCACGCGGACCTCGTCGGCCTGGACGGAGGTGAGCGCGTCGTACTCGCGATCGAGCAGAGTGTAGCCGTCGAGCGCCTCGGCGGCCGCGAGGGCCGCCGCGCGGCCCTCCATCGACTCGAGCCGGCGGGCCCAGCGCGCGCGGAGCAGCGTGCGAGCGCGCTCGAGCTCGTCGGCCGGTGCCCCCGCGCGCGAGAGCCGCGCAACGGCCTCCGCGATGGCATCGAGGGCGGCCGTCACGCGCTCGGGCGCGAGCTCCGCGGCCACGCCGAAGACGCCCAGCTCGGTCGGCGCGTAGTAGTGCGAGCTCACCCAGGTGACCAGGCCCGGGTCCCGGAGAGCGCGGTAGAGCCAGCTTCCCCGGCCGGCGCCCAGCACCGCGGCCGCCAGATCGAGCGCCGGCGCGGCCGGATCAAGCGGCGGCACCGCACGCCAGCCGAGGACGAGCTGGGCCTGGCCTACGTCGCCGCGGAGCGTGCGGGCGCGCACCTCCCGCCTGGCGGGCTCCTCGGGCGAGCGGTCCACCGCTCCCGGCGCGGACGGCCACCCACCGTACGCCTCGCGCGCGAGCTCGAGCGCGCCCTCCGGGTCCACGTCGCCCACGATCGAGACGATCGTGCGCTCGGGCACGTAGCGCGACGCGTAATAGCCGTACACGTCGGCGCGGGTGAACCCGGCGAGCTCTGCCTCGCGCCCGATGCGCCAGCGCCGCATGCGGTGCCGGTCGAACATGACCTCGTGCAGCGTTTCGTAGGCCACCGACGACGGCGTGTCGAGCTTCCGCTTGGCCTCCTGGATGATGACCTGGAGCTCGCGCGCCAGCTCGGCCGCGTCGAGCACCGAGTGGCGGAGCGCGTCGGCCTGGATGTCGAGCGCCTCGGCCAGGCCGGAGGCCGGAAGGACGGTGAAGTAGGAAGTGTGATCGTACGTGGTGCTGGCGTTGAGATAGCCGCCCGCGCTCTTGGTCTCCCGGGCGATGGCACCGACGCCACGGCGGGGCGTGCCCTTGAAGAACATGTGCTCCAGCACGTGCGAGATGCCGGTCCAGCGGTCGGGCTCGTCGAAGAAGCCCGCCTTGACATGAGTCACCACCGCCACCACCGGCGCCGAGCGGTCCTGCTGCACCAGCAGCGTGAGGCCGTTCGGCAGCACCTCACGGCGGACGCCGTCGGTCCAATTCGCCACGCCCGCGCCTAGGCGACGATCCGCAGCACGCCCGCTTCGGCGCTGCCGCGAATGAAGGCCTCCGCATCCGTGGTGGGGATGACGACGCCGGTTTCCGCCTGCCCGCGCCGGGCCAGGCTCGCCATGAAATCGCGCAGCGAGCCGTGGGCCCAGTCGCGGTCGGCCGCTTTCATCTGGAGCAGGATCTCGTCCCAGTTGCCGCGGATCATCTGGCCCGCAAGGGTGAAGACCAGGTGCGACTCGCTCTGCCCCGGCTTCTTCTGCATGGCGTGCAGCTCGCTCAGGAGCGTGCCGAAGAGCTCGAGCTGGTGCGGATCGCGCATGCCGCCGTCCGCCTGCTGTGCCTCCACTTCGGCCAGCAGCATGTCGATCGGATCCGGCTCGCCCGCCACCTCGCCCAGCCGCGTGAGCCATGGCGCGAGCTCCGGATCTTCGTCCGGCAGCCGGTAGACCGACTTCTTGAGCTCGATGTGGCGCCAGATCCCCAGCTCGTCGAAGTGATCCTCCGGGTGGGTCCGTTCGAACTGGTGGAGCGCGGCCTCGGTCTCGCCCCGGTCATACAGCAGATTGGCGAGATAGATCCGCGCCTCCGCGTAGGATGCGTCGAGCTCGAGCGCGCGGCGGAGCCAGTAGAGCGAGCCGGCGTCGTTGCCTATCCGGTGCGAGGCATAGCCCAGGCATGCCGCCGCGTCGGGCGAATCGGGGCGGGCCGATGCGGCCATATCGAAGAAGCGGTGCGCCGGCGTGATGTGCCCTTCCCGGAAGAGGGCGCGGCCCACCTGCAGCATGAGGTCGTGGTCTTCGCCGTAGCCGAGCTGGAGGATGCGCTCGAACGCGCGCATCGAGCCCATGCGGTCGCCCAGCTTGAGCAGCGTCTCACCCAGACCCGCGAGACCGTCCTCGTGGTCCGGATCGAGCGACAGCGCCTGCTCGAAGCTCCGCCGGGCCCAGGCAAATTCCTCCCGGGCCAGGTGCGCGTAGGCTCGGCCGATGTGCAGTTCGACGGCGTGCGGGTAGAGGGTGATGCCTTCCTTGAGGATCAGCAGCGCTTCATCGTACCGGCCTTCGTTGTAGAGGTGGTGGGCTTGTTCGTCGAAGTCGTCGGAGCTGAGGAATGCGTCCGACATCGGCGGTCCCTCCGGCGGGTAGGTTGCTGCAACTTAGGGACTTCCGGCGCTGGGAGCAAGAGAACCGCCCGCGGTGTTGACGCGAGTAAAGGCGTGTCTATCTTACTGACCAGTCAGTTATTAACGGAGACTCGAGCGATCGTGCCGGACGCACCCCCAACTGCCCATTCATCCCCGCCGCGCTGGCAGCGCCGGCCCGGGGCCCGCCCCGACGAAATTCTCGACGCGGCCTTCACCGTCTTCGGCCAGACCGGCTTCGCGCGAGCCAAGATCGAGGATGTCGCGAGGCTCGCCGGCGTCAGCAAGGGCACCGTCTACCTCTATTTCGATTCCAAGGAGTCGCTCTTCCGCGAGATGGTGCGCGCGCGGGTCGTCGCCGCACTCGCGGAGGCCGAGGCGTATGTCCGGAGCCATGAAGGCTCGGCGGAGGCGCTGCTGATCGCCGTGACGCGTCGGATGTACGCCCGCATGCGCGGCGAGCAGATGCTGCGGCTCGCGCGCATCGTCCAGGGCGAGCTCGGCAACTTTCCCGAGCTGGCCCAGTTCTACTTCCATGAAGTGATCCTCCGCGCGCGACGCCTCGTCGAGCAGGTGCTTGAGCGTGGCGTGGCGTCCGGCGAGTTCCGGCCGGTCGCGCACGAGTTCGCGGCGCGCGGCCTCTGCTCGCTGCTGGTCCACACCGCGCAGATGCAGTGCTTCTTCCACGACTGCGACCCCGCGGCGCTTTCCGACGACCAGGCGATCGAAGGGCTCATCGATACCTACCTCAATGGGGTGCTCGCCCACCCTGCCGACCTGAGCTGAGGCCCCCATGCCCCGCTTGCCGTTCGTGCTCTCGCTTTGGCTGGCCGTCCCGGCCGCGGCGCTCGCGCAGCAGCCGGCGGTGCAGCAGCCGGCCGTGCCACGGGGCCCGCTCACGCTGCTCCAGGCGATCACCCTCGGCCGGCGTCAGGGCGTTAACGCCGCCATCGCCCAGCTCGGCGTGCGGGCCGCCGAGGCCCGGGTCGGCCAGCGGCGCGCCGACCTGCTGCCGACGATCGGCGGCAACGCGGCGATCACGCGGCAGACACTCAACCTCGACGAGTTCGGGATTCCGATCGCCACCGGGGTGACCGACCCGTTCGATATCTACCGGCTCCAGCTCCGCGCCTCGCAGACGATCTTCGACGCCTCCGTCATCGGCCGCCTCCGGGCCGCGCGTGACACGGCCGTCGCCGCGGGCCTCGACGCGCGCGCGGCCGGCGAGATCGCCGGGGCCACCGCCGGGCTGGCCTACCTGCGCGCGCTGAGCGCCAGGGAAACCGTGCGCGCGCGCCAGGCCGACAGCACCATCGCCGCCGAGCTTCTGGGGCAGGCCCGCCAGCTCGTGGGCGCGGGTGTGAGCCCTGCCATCGACGCCACGCGCAGCGAGGTGAGTCTTGCGGCGGTGGAGACGCAGCTCGAAGTGGCCCGGAACGCGGCCGATCGTGCCAGCCTCGACCTCCTCCGGTCGCTCGACCTGCCGTCCGGCACCCGGCTCGAGCTCGCGGATTCCCTCGGGACCGCCCCGCTGGACCTGCCGCTCGATCCCGACTCCGCGGCGGCATTCTCCCGCGAGCACCGGGCGGAGCTGGCCGCGGAACACGCCCGGACCGAGTCGGCGCATCGCTCCCTCGGCGCGATCCGGGCCGAGTACCTGCCGAGCCTGGGGCTCAGCGGCACGTATCAGCAGTCCGGCCGCGAGGCCGGCAGCCTGGCCGGGAGCTACACCGTGCAGCTCCAGTTGTCGGTGCCCATCCTCGACGGCTTCCGCCGCCAGAGCCGGGTCAAGGAGGAGAACCTGCGCGTGCAGGTCCAGGAGATCCGCGAGCACGACCTGGTCAACCAGGTCGAGACCGAGGCCCGCCAGTCGGTGCTCGACCTCGCCTCGGCGCGACAGCAGGTGGCGATTGCGGGGAAGCGGCTCCGGCTGGCCGAGCAGGAGCTGGCCCAGGCCCAGCAGCGGTTCCAGGCCGGGGTGGCGGGGAGCGTGGAGACCACCAACGCGCAGAGCTCGGTCATCGCGGCGCGCGATGCGCTGATCCAGGCGCGGGTGAACTACGGCACCGCCCGCGTCGGCGCGTATCGCGCGCTGGGCGTCATCGATCAACTGCACTGAGAACTCTCATGACGACTGATATTGCCATGGATGTCCCGGCGGCCGGCTCCGAGCGCAAGAGCTGGGCGCGTCGCATTCCGCTCATCATCGGGATCCTGCTGGTCGTCGCGCTTGCCGGCTGGGGCGTGCGCCGGTGGCTCTTCAGCCGGCACCATGTCGGCACCGACAACGCCCAGGTGGATGGCCACATCACGGCGATCGCACCCCGGGTGCCGGGCTTCATCGAGCGCGTGCCGGTCGAGGAGAACCAGCATGTCAAGGCGGGCGACACGCTGGTGGTGCTGGACCAGCGCGACTTCCGCGCGCGGCTCGCGCAGGCCGAGGCCGAGCTGCGGAACGCGCAGACCGCGGTCGGCACCGGACGCCATGCGGGACAGGCGGAGGCACAGCTCCAGGCCACTCGCGCCGAAGCCGCCTCGGCCAGGGCCTCGATCGCGGCCGCGGAGGCCGCCTATCACCAGGCCAATGCGGATTACGAGCGCTACCGCGGCCTCGCGGCCAGCAAGATCATCTCAGCCCAGCAGCTCGACGCGGCCCAGGCCGCCCGCGACGCCGCGGCCGCCAACCTCGAAGCCGCCCGCCGTCAGGCCGCGGCGGCGGGCAGCCAGGTGTCGGCCTCGGGCGCGGCGCTCCGCGGCGCGGACGCGCGGCTCGCGGCCGCCGAGGCGGCGGTCGAGACCGCCCGGCTGCAGCTCAGCTACACTACGCTGCTCGCACCCAGTGACGGCATCGTGGCCAAGCGGAACGCCGAGCCGGGCGCGCTGGTTCAGGTCGGGCAAAACCTGATGACGCTCGTGCCCGAGAAGGACGTGTGGGTGACGGCCAACCTCAAGGAGACTCAGCTCGCCAACGTCCGAGTCGGTGATCCGGCCGAATTCACCGTGGACGCCTACCCGGACGAGACGTTCCACGGCCGGGTCGAGAGCCTGAGTCCCGCCACCGGTGCGCGCTTCGCGCTGCTCCCGCCGGACAATGCCACCGGCAATTTCACCAAGGTGGTGCAACGGGTCCCGGTCCGGATCGCGGTCAACGGCGAGGCCGATCCCGCCCACCCGCTGCGGCCGGGTATGTCGGTGGACGTGACGATCACGACGGACTGACGGGGTAGGCGGTGAGCGGTAGCCGCCTGACCGCCTTACCGCCTGACCGCCTATCTTCAAGCAGTGACCTTCCAGCGCAAGCTCCTCGTCGGGTTCTCCCTCATGGCGCTCCCCGCGCTTCTCGTCGGCGCGGAGGCCATCCGCAGCAACGCCCTGGAGCGGCGCGCGCTGGGAGAGCTCGGCGAGAGCATGGCCCGCACCCGGACCTACGCCGAGCTCGAGACCGCCATGTTCGACCAGACCGAGCTCGTGTGGCGCTACCTGAGCGGACTCGACGACACCGCCCGCGAGGAGTTCCGCCTCACCGGCGAGGTCGTGGGCTACTGGCAGAACCGCTGGCGGAGCGAGCTCCGGCCGGAGGAATCGGCACTGGCGGACGGCGTGGCGGGAATCCAGCGCCAGATCGTTGTCGTGGCCGACAGCGTCTTCCGTCTGGCCGACGCGGGACAGCGGGAAAGCGCGTATCGGCTCGCCCAGCGCGAGCTCAAGGGTCGGCTCCAGCCGATGCTCACCCAGACGAATCGCGAGATCTACCGCCGCGCGCGGGAGTCCAGCGTCCGGGGCGCGTATGGCCGGCTGGAGGAAATCCTCGGCGCGGAAGGGCGCTCGCTGATCGCAATCATGGCCTTCGCCCTCCTCGCGGGGTTCGGCGCCTCGTGGCTGATCTCGCGGAGCCTGGCTCGCCCGATAAGCGAGCTGACCCGCGCGATGGCGGCCGTCGGGGCGGGCGACCTCGACCACCCGATCCAGGCCACGTCACGCGACGAGATCGGTGACCTCGCCCGGGCGCTCGCGAGCATGACCCGGCAGCTTCGCGACTCGCGGGCGCAACTGGTGCAAGCGGAGAAGCTGGCCTCGATCGGCGAGATGTCGGCGGCGGTGGCCCACGGCCTCCGGAACCCGCTCGCGAGCCTCCGCGCCGCCGCGCAGCTCGTCCGTCGCCACCCGGCGTCCCCCTCCGCCACCGAACACCTCGACGCCATCATCGAGGAGGTGGACCGGCTCGACCGACGCATTACCCACCTGCTCAGCTTCAGCCGCCCGGTTCCGTTCCGGCCCGTCTCCGAGAGCCTGCCGCGGCTGATCGAGGACCTCCTGCCGGCCGTGGCGCAGCCGATGCGCGAGCGGCACGTCGAGCTCGCGATGAGCGTACCGGCCACGCTGCCGCAGGTGCGGGTGGATCCGATGCAGCTCGAGCAGGCCCTGCTGGAGATCGTCTCAAACGCGCTCGACGCCATGCCCTCGGGCGGGCGGCTCGGGATCAGCGCCTTCGCGTCGAACGGACCCGCGCCGGGCGCCGTGGTGGTCGAGGTGAGCGATACCGGCGGCGGCATCCCCGCACAGGTGCTCCCGTCCGTCTGCGAGCCGTTCTTCACGACCCGGCCAGAGGGGACGGGGCTGGGCCTCGCGATCGCCAAGCGCTATCTCGAGCAGAACGGCGGCATCCTCGAGATCGCGAGTCGACCGGGCGAGGGGACCACGGTGCGGCTCCGGCTGCCGGCGGAGCAGCTCGCGTGACCGCCCCAAGCGTGCTCGTCGTGGATGACGAGCGCACCCTCGCCCGCGCCATTCGGGCGTTCCTGTCCGAGTCCGGCTACGAGGCCGAGGTGGCCGGCGATGCCGAACAGGCGCTGCGGCTGCTCGAGACGATGCGCCCGGACGTGATCTTCTGCGACGTCCGCCTGCCCGGCATGGACGGCATCACCCTGCTTCGCCGGATCCGCGAGTTCGACCCCGCGATCCCGGTGATCATCATGACCGCCCACGGCACCATCGAGGGCGCGGTGGAGGCGGTGAAGCTCGGCGCCTTCGACTACCTCAAGAAACCGGTGGACCTCGAGGAGCTGAAGCTCCTGGCGGACCGCGCCCGCGAGACATCCCAGCTCAAGCAGGAGCTGAGCTATTACCGGCGCCGGGACGCGGCGCGGGCCGACTCGACCGCGGGCGTGCTCGGCGAGTCGGCGGCCCTTCGCCAGGTACTGGACCAGGCGCGGCAGATCGCGGCGCTCGACGAGACGCCCCCCGTGCTCATCACCGGCGAGACCGGCACCGGGAAGGGGCTGGTGGCTCGAACCATTCACGCCGCCAGCTCACGCGGCGCCAAGCCGTTCATCGAGGTCAACTGCACCGCGCTCCCGGCCACGCTCATGGAGGCGGAGCTGTTCGGACATGAGCGCGGGGCGTTCACTGATGCCAAGGAATCGCGGATGGGGCTGTTCGAAGCGGCGGCAGGGGGCTTCCTCTTCCTCGACGAGGTCGGTGACCTCGAGCTGCCGCTCCAGGGCAAGCTGCTCAAGGCCGTCGAGGAGCGCACCGTGCGGCGGGTCGGTGGCATCCGCGACCGCCGGATCGACGTGCGCATCCTGGCCGCCACCAATCGTGACCTCGAGCGGGAGGCGCAGCGGGAGCAGTTCCGCCGAGACCTGTACTTCCGGCTGGCCGTGATCATCCTGGCACTGCCGCCGCTGAGGGACCGGGGCACCGACGTGCTCATTCTGGCCGAACACTACCTGAAGCGGTACAACGCCAAGTACGGAAAGCACGTGAGGCAGGTGGACCCGCGCGCGCGCGAGCTGCTGCTGAGCTACCCTTGGCCCGGAAACGTGCGGGAGCTGAGCCATGTCATCGAGCGGGCGGTGCTCTGGAGCCGCGGCCCGGCGCTCGACATCGAGCATCTCTCGCTCGCCACCCCGCCCCCGAGCACCCCGGCTCCCGAGTGGCCAACGGCGGTTCCCGCGGCGACGCCCGTGACGGCCGCGCCGATCACACACGAAACCCCCGCCCCCACCCTTCCGCCTTCCGGCGTGGACCTGGAGACGTGGGAGCGGGCCTTGATCGAGCAGTCGCTCCGGGAAACCGGTGGCAACCAGACCCGCGCGGCCCAACGGCTCGGGATCAGCCGGGACACGCTGCGCTATCGACTCAAGAAATACGGGATCCAGGCGTAGGACCGGGCGCGTCCCCAGCCACGCGGATTTGTGTGAGATCGTGGCTGGATTCACCACAGAGGCACGGAGGGGGCTCGGGCACGGAGCGCATCTGGGAGCGGAGCCACCACCACGGCAACCGTTTCAACCAGCCGAAGCCTTTGGGTGAGGTCACCCACCGATGGGTGCCACCACCCAGACCGCAGGCCCCTCACAGGCGTAGAGCCCTACTCCACGAGGCACCGTAAGCGGGCCGGTGCCAGCGCGTTGCTCCGGCTCCGCGAGCCGATTCGCGTTTGGGCACGCGCTCTGCATAAGAGCGGGCGTCGTCGGGTCCCTCAGCGATCCGGCTGGGTGTTCCCACCCAATGCCAATCGGGCCCATTCGGCCCAGCTCATCACACCTCAGGAGGATCACCATGAAGTGGACCAAGCCAGAAGCCGAAGTGGTGGCCGTCACGATGGAAGTCACCGCCTACGTCGCAACGCTTTAAGGCGAAGCACTGAATCGAGGGGCTCGCGAAAGCGGGCCCCTCGATCTTTCCAGGGTGCAAGTCATTCTCCTCGGTACCGCCGCCGGCGGGGGATTCCCCCAATGGAACTGCTGGTGCCCTCCGTGTCGCGTCGCCAGAGCCGATCCCCGTCGGGCGGTCCCGCGCAGCCAGTCGTCCGCTGCCGTGAGCGCGGATGGCGTGAGCTGGTTTCTGCTCAATGCTTCGCCCGACGTCCGCGATCAGCTCACCCGGCTGCCGACCCCGACGCCGGCCGGGATGCGCCGCGTCCCGATCGACGGCGTCGTGGTGACCGACGCCGAGCTCGATCACACCGTCGGCATCATGCTCCTGCGTGAGGCGCGACGGCTCCAGGTGACGGCTACCGATGCCGCGCGTCGGATACTCGAGGACGATTCGCGCATCCTGGCCGTCACTCGCGCCTTCGCGGAGGTGCGTGTTCACGAGCTTCAGCTCGGCCGCCCGCTCGGACTCTGCCGTGGCGACGGCACCCCGAGCGGACTCCGGGTCACCGGCTTCCCGGTGCCGGCCGGGCCGCCCAGGTTCGCGAGCGAGGAGCGCCCGGGCCACACGATCGGCCTGATCGTCCAGGACGAGCGCACCGGCACCTCGTGTGCATTCGTCCCCGGCTGCGGCGATCTCGACGACGAGCTGCTCGCCCGGCTGTCGGCCGCTGACCTGGTGCTGTTCGACGGGACGTTCTGGACCGACGATGAGCTCATCGGTCTCGGCATCGGCGAGCGCACCGCCCGCGAGATGGACCACCTGCCGATCTCCGGACCGGATGGCAGCCTGGAGCGGCTCCGCGCCCTCGCGTCCCCGCATCGGGTCTACACCCATATCAACAACACCAATCCCATGCTGCTCGTGGATTCGCCGGAGCGGGCGCGCGTCGAGGAGGCGGGTTTCCTGGTCGGCGCCGACGGCATGCGGTTCACCCTCTGATGCCAGCCATGACGATCACCTTCGCGCCTTCCCAGCTTGCAACGCCCCCGCGGCCCCCGGTCCCCGAGCTCGTCCGTCCGCTCAGCCCGCCGGAGCTCGAGGCGGCGCTCCGCTCGTTCCACGGCTCCTATTACGTCGAGCACCCCTTTCACCGGCTGATGTATACGGGCAAGCTGTCGCAGCGGCAGTTCCAGGGGTGGGCGGCCAATCGCCTGGCCTACCAGCGGGTGGTGCCGCGGAAAGACGCGGCCATCCTCTCCAACTGCCCCGACCCGGTCGTGCGGCGCGAATGGATCCAGCGGATCATCGACCACGACGGGACGTCGCCGGGCACCGGAGGCATCGAGCTCTGGATCCGGCTGGGAGTCGCCCTGGGCGTCCCGCGCGAGGAGATGGAGGACGAGCGTCACGTGCTTCCCGCGGTGCGGCTGATCTGCGAGTCATACGTGACCTTCTGCCGCAGCCATTCGTGGCAGGAGGCCTGCGCCTCGTCACTCACCGAGCTGTTCGCTCCCAGGATCCACCAGGAGCGCATCGAGTCGTTCCCGGTGCACTACCCCTGGATTCCGCCCGAGGGGCTCGACTACTTCAAGAGCCGCCTGGTGCAGGCCCCGCGGGACGTGAACCATGGGCTCCGGATCGTGCGGCAGTGGGCCACCACCCCCGAGCGCCAGCAGAAAGTGTTCGAGGCGCTCGCGTACAAGCTCGAGATGCTGTGGGCGATGATCGACACCATCCACAACGCGTACCGGGAGGAGTGATGGTGGCCATCTCCCTCGAGGCCGTGCCGCGGCTCTGGCGGCTGGCGCGGATCGAATACGACCCGGCCCGGCAGCGGCCGGTGCTGCTGTATCCGGAGGGCGCCGTGCTCCTCAACGAGACCGGCCGTGCCATTCTCGAGCTGGTGGACGGAACCCGGAGCGTGGCCCGGATCGCGGCCGAGCTGAGCGAGCGTTACCAGACCGACGTCACCGAGGACGTGACCGAATACCTGTCGCGCCTGGCGGAAAGAGAGCTGATCCAATGACCAACGAGCGTCCGACGACGCTGCTGGCGGAGCTGACCCACCGCTGTCCGCTGCACTGTCCGTACTGCTCCAATCCCATCGACCTGCTCCGCGCAGAGCGCGAGATCGGCACGGAGGACTGGAAGCGGGTCTTCACCCAGGCGCGTGAGCTCGGGGTCCTGCAGCTCGGCCTCTCCGGCGGCGAGCCGATGATCCGGAAGGACCTCGAGGAGCTGGCGGCCCACGCCCGCGGCCTCGGACTCTACTCTACTCTCGTGACCTCGGGCCTCGGGTTCACCCGGAAGCGGGCGGAGGCGCTCCGCGATGCGGGGCTCGAGCACGTGCAGATTTCCATTCAGGACTCGGATCCCGCCTCCGCCGAGCGGATCGCGGGCACGAGCTCGGTCAAGCAGAAACAGGCCGCGATCGCCCTCGTCCGGGAGCTCGGGTTTGCCTTCTCCATCAACGTGGTGCTCCACCGCGCCAATCTCGACCGGGTCGGGGAGATCATCGACATGGCCGCGGACTACGGCGCCGACCGGCTGGAGCTGGCGAACACGCAGTATTACGGCTGGGGTCTCCGGAACCGGGCCGCCCTGATGCCGCGCCGGGAGCAGGTCGTGCGTGCCAAGGAGATCGCCGAAGAGCGGATCCAGCGCTACAAGGGCCGGATGCAGATGCTGTTCGTCCTCCCCGACTACTTCGAGGATACCCCCAAGGCGTGCTACGGCGGCTGGGGCCGGTTCTATATCGTCGTCTCCCCGGACGGCAAGGCGCTCCCGTGCCACGGGGCCTATGTCATCGACTCGCTCGAAATGCCAAGCGTGCGGGAGCACTCGATGAACTGGATCTGGCACGAGTCTCCCGCCTTCAACGCATACCGGGGGGAGGCCTGGATGAAGGAGCCCCTGCGGAGCTGCCATGACAAGGCCAAGACGTTCGGGGGCTGCCGCTGCCAGGCCATGGCGCTCACCGGCGACGCGGCCAATCTCGACCCGGTCTGCTCGCAAAGCCCCTACCGTTACCTGATCGACCAGGCGCTGGAGGAATACGCCGGCCCCGAGAAGTACGTGTACCGGGAGGTTCCCGCGGCGCCCGTTGCCGCCGTTGCCGAGCCCGAGACGGTGTGATCCCGGGCGAGCCGGCGATCCATACCGAGGGCCTGGGCCGCGACTATGGCGCCGTCCGGGCCCTCGACTCGTTGGACCTCGACGTGCCGCCGGGCGCGCTGGTCGGGCTGCTCGGGCCGAACGGAGCGGGCAAGACTACGGCGATGCTCCTCCTCGCCACGCTTCTCGCGCCCACCCGCGGGCGCGCCCGCATCTTCGGCCACGATACCGTGCGCGAGCGCCGCGCCGTGCGCCGGCGGCTCGGGCTCGTCTTTCAGGAGACGAGCGTGGACGGGCTCCTCACCGTGGAAGAGAATCTCCGCTTTGCCGGGCGGCTGGCCGGTCTCGGCGGCCGCGAGCTGCGCGGGGCGGTCGCAACCGCCATCGAGCGCGCCGGGCTCGGGTCGCGCGCACGTGAGCCGACCAGGCGTCTGTCCGGCGGCTGGCGCCGGCTGGCGGACATCGCTCGCGCCACGCTGCACCGGCCCGACCTGCTCATTCTCGACGAGCCCACCGTCGGCCTGGACCCCGAGCACCGCGAGCTCATCTGGCGGATTCTCGCGAGCGAGCGGCGCGAGCGCGGCACCACGATCCTCTTTTCGACCCACTATCTGAGTGAAGCCGAGCCGGCCGACCGCGTGGTGCTGCTCTCGCGCGGGCGCGTGGTCGCCAACGACACGCCGGCCGCGCTCCGGGCGGCCGTCGGCACGGAGGTCGCCGAGATCGAGGGCCCGGGTGCCGAGCGGCTGGTGCGCGCGCTCCGGGGGCTCGGCGCCACGGCCGCCGTGCTCCGGACCGAGCGGGGGTATCGGGTGGGAATCGGCGGTCCGCGGGAGGCCGTCGTGGAGCTTGCCGGCGCGGCGCCGGGGATCGAGCGCCTGGCGCTCCGGCCGGCGACTCTCGAGGATGCCTACTTCGCCCGCACCCGGGAGGGTGCGGCGTGAGCGCCGGGAGCGCCATCCACGGCATCGTCGCGCGCGACCTGGCGCGTACCACGCGGCAGACCAGCCGCTTCCTGGGCGGCCTCGTGCGCCCATTCATGTGGCTGCTGCTCGTGGGAACGGGGTACAACGCCATCGCCCGGCTCGAGAGCGGGCTGCCGTACTACGCGTTCGTCTTCCCGGGAATCGTGGTGATGGCGTCGCTCTTCGGCGCCATGCTCACCGCCATCGGCACCGTGTACGACCGCGAGTTCGGCATGCTCCGGCTCATGCTTGCCAGCCCCGCCGGTGTGCCCGCCGTGCTGACCGGCCGCGCGACCGCCGCGGCGCTGGTAGGCATCGTCCAGGGCGGCGTGGTGCTGGCCTGCGCCGGCTTCATTCTCACCGTGACCGCTGGCCAGTGGGTCACGGCGCTCGGCGTGCTCGTGCTGGCGTCGGCGGTGAGCGCCCTGCTCGGCCTGCTGGTCGCCGCGCGACTCCGCTCGGTGGAGAACTTCGCGGGCGTCATCAACATCGTGCTCTTTCCGCTCCTCTTCGTGAGCGGCGCGCTCTACCCCACGGCAGGGATGCCCGCGCCGCTCCGGCTCCTCGCGCGGGTCAACCCGGTCACCTACCAGGTGGACCTCCTGCGCCGCGCCTTCGGCCAGGCGGCCGAGTTCACGGTGGCGACAGACCTGCTCGCATTGATCGCGGCCATGCTCCTCGCCTTCACCTTGACGGCGCTGCTCTTCGATCCGGAACAGCGGTTCGTGGGCAACCGAGAAAGCGGTAAGCGGTGAGCGGTGAGCGGTGAGCGGGACGATGGATCGTCTCGCGTTTATCGGCATTCACTCGCTCACCGCTTACCGCTCACCGCTCACCGCTGTTCGCATCCCCCCCGCCCCCGCACCAGCGCCACCTCCTGCTCCAGCCGCGAGCGGAGCGGCTGCCGCAGTGGCCCGCCGGCGGGAACCGTGGTCTCCACCACGATGTGACGGTCCCGGCGCACCAGCCCCTCGACAGCGTCCCAATCCACCTGGCCATCCTCGGTGGTTGTCTGGCGCGCCGGGAGCGTGATCGTGTCGCCCCGGACGGTGGCCTGGCTCCTCTCGCTCCGCGCCTTGAGCGCCAGGCGTCCGATCACCCGCCGCCCCGCCGTGCTGTCGGGCAGCCGCTCGAGCTCAAGACCGCTGGAGTCGCTCCAGCGCTGGCCCACCGCGAGCGCGACGGGCGGCAGCGGCGGCAGCAGATCTTCCATCGCCCCACTCAGCTCCGCGACCTCCGCCACCTCATCCGGGATGAAGGGCCGGGCCTCCGCCGTGTAATGGCCGGTGGCGGTCAGCTTGCCGCGGTAACGTCCGCCGAGGAGACCGTCCGTGTCGGGCGTCAGCGTGCCTTCCGCGCTTTCCCGCGTCAGTGAGAGCGAATCGTACCACGCCTCGAGCTCGACCATGCGTCCCGCGGGCCGCGCACGCAGGCGCCACAGTCCGTCACGGGTGAGTGTTTCGCGCCGCAGGCGGGTGCCGGTCTGGCCATCGAGGCGCGAACGGGAGTGCTCCGCGAATCCGGCGCAGTCGAGCTGCGAGGCGGTGTAGCGGAAGCCCACCGCGGCTGGAGTCCTGCCCTGCGCGGCGGCCGCCACGGGCGACGTGAGCACGGCGCAGAGTGCAAGCGTGAGCTGCGCGCCCCTCACGCCTCCGCCATGAACGGGTAGCGGTACTCCTTCGGTGGGACGAGCGTCTCCTTGATGCTGCGGGGCGAGACCCACCGCACCAGGTTGAGGATCGACCCGGCCTTGTCGTTGGTCCCGCTCGCGCGGGCGCCGCCGAACGGCTGCTGTCCCACGACCGCGCCGGTGGGCTTGTCGTTGATGTAGAAATTGCCGGCCGAGTGGCGGAGCGCCCGATCGGCCTGCGTCAGGGCGGCGCGGTCCCGCGCGAACACGGCGCCGGTCAGCGCATAGGGGCTCGTCCGGTCCACCAGCGCGAGCGTCTCGGTCCACCTGGCCGCGGGGTACACGTGTATCGTCAGGACCGGTCCGAAGATCTCTTCGCACATGAGCCGGTAGGCGGGGTCTTCCGCCTCGAGCAGCGTCGGCTGCACGAAGTAGCCGACGCGGTCATCCGTCCCGCCGCCCGCCAGCACCCGCACACCGGGATCGCGTTTGGCCCGCTCCAGATGCTCCCGCAGCCGCGCGAACGCACGAGCGTCGATGACGGCGCCCATGAAGTTCCGGAAGTCGGCCACGTCGCCCATGCGGATGTCCTCGATCATCCCTACCACCCGGTCACGCACCGCGGGCCAGAGCGCATCGGGGATGTACGCTCGAGACGCGGCGCTGCACTTCTGGCCCTGGTACTCGTACGCCCCGCGCACCATCCCCACCGCCAGTGCGTCGACGTCGGCGCTCGCGTGGGCCAGGATGAAGTCCTTGCCGCCCGTCTCGCCCACGATCCGCGGGTAGCTGCGGTAGTGCTCGAGATTCTCGCCGATCGTCCGCCACAGGCTCCGGAACACCCCGGTCGAACCGGTGAAGTGAATGCCGGCGAATTCGGGGTGCGCGAGCAGCCGCCGGCTCACCTCGATCGGCTCGCCGGGCAGGAAATTGATGACCCCGGGCGGGAGCCCGGCCTCCTCGAGCAGACGATAGAAGTGCCAGTTGCTCAGCGCGGCCGTGTGCGCGGGCTTCCACACGACCGTGTTGCCCATCAGCGCCGGCGCGGTAGGCAGGTTGCCGCCGATGGCGGTGAAGTTGAACGGGGTGATGGCGTAGACGAACCCTTCCAGCGGGCGGTGATCCAGCCGGTTCCACGCCCCGGGCGAGGAGGCGGGCTGCTCCGAATAGATCCGCTCGGCGTAGTACACGTTGAATCGGAGGAAGTCGATCAGCTCGCAGGCGCTGTCGATCTCCGCCTGATAGGCCGTCTTGCTCTGGCCCAGCATGGTGGCCGCGTTGAGGCGCTGCCGCCACGCACCGGCCAGCATGTCGGCCGCCTTGAGGAACACCGCCGCGCGGTCCTCGAATCGCCAGTGGCCCCAGTCGCGCTGGGCCTCGACGGCGGAGGCCACGGCGGCGTCGATCGTCGCCGCGTCTGCCTGGTGCAGTCTGGCCAGCACACGCGCATGGCAGTGCGGGGAAACGACGTCCTGGGTGACGCCGCTCCGGATCTCGCGGCCGCCGACTACGGCCGGGATATCGGGCCGCTCATTCCCCACGGCGGTGAGCGCGCCCTTGAGCACCGCCCGCTCCGCGGTGCCGGGCGCGTAGCTCAGGACCGGCTCGTTGTGGGGGTGGGGGATGTTGGCGACACCGCTCATGAGGACGTCCGGGCTCGGGGAGTGTGAAAAATAGCCTGGGAATCCGGGCTTGTGGGGGAGCCGTCGCGAGCGCTTGATTGCGGGAATCCCGGACGTTTGGACTGCGGTCATGGAGGCGGCGTGCACAATCACTGGCTGTTGTCAGCGGGGCTCGTTTTGCCGCCGGTGCCGCTGCCGGCCTGGTCGTCGCGTACTTCGTGGACCGGACACAGAGAACGGGTGCCTGGGTGACTGACGTTCCCGCCGCGAGCGGGGCCGACGCTCAGAAGGAGCCCGACCAGCCCAGCCCCGCGCCGCCGGGGACCGCGATGATCGCCGGGGGCCTGATCCGGAAGATCCGCCACCGTCCCGATGCAAGCTTCGCGGAGGTGATCCCCAGCAGGGCCCCCGCCGTCACGTCCGTAAGCCAGTGCCGGTTGTCGTTGATCCTGGACCAGGCCACGGCCGTCGCCATGCCGTAGAGCCCGACGGTCGCCCACGGGCGGTGGATGTCGTCCGACAGGGAGGTGGCCAGCGCGAACGCCATGGCGGAGTGGCCGGACGGCATCGCGGCCTGGCCGGAGAACGGGACGTAGCCGTCCGCATCCAGACTCTGCTCCGGCCGGGGGCGGCCCAGGAAGACCTTGCCGACTTCCACCGTCGCGCCGGCCAGCAGGATGGAGGCGCCCAAACGCCCGCCCATCCGGGCGAGCTCCGGTCGCTGGGCGAGCAGCCCGACTCCCACCAGTCCCAGCGTGAGGGTACCGTACGCCTCGGGTTGGCCGAAATGCCGCACGACGCTGGCGACGTTGTCCGCCCCCGTCCCGCTGTTCTCCCGGGCATAGCGCTGCACCGGATGATCGAGGAGCATGAGCGCCGACAGCCCACCAACGGCGATGGCGCCATGCCACCATCGGATCACCGGTTGCGGTCGAGCTGTCCCGGAGCTGGCTGTCGTGTCGAGCGCCTGCGCGGCGGCGGTCCTCGGCCCTGCCGCGGCGAGCAGGGCGACGAACAGCAGCGTTGATCGCATCCAGCGTCCTCCCTGGTTACCTTCGGTCGAACGATTTCCGCGATTTCAGCCCGGGAGATCCAGATGAAGCGACGCTTCGGGATGTGGCTGGCGGTGCTGGTGCTCGCCTCCTGCCGCTCGTACGACTACGAGTCCCCGCTCACGTCACAGGCCGGCCTCGTACCGCCGGACCAGTTTGCCCGCTATGGCCGGGAGCAGGCGGAGGCCGTGGCGATCGGCCGCGAGCTGGCGCGGCAGGCCGACTCGGCGGTGGCGTACGCGCGGGCTTTCCCCGACGTCGCCG
The DNA here is from genome assembly GCA_036262935.1 of Gemmatimonadales bacterium. Taxonomy (GTDB): domain Bacteria; phylum Gemmatimonadota; class Gemmatimonadetes; order Gemmatimonadales; family GWC2-71-9; genus CAVVWJ01. The sequence continues at coordinate 91,287 of DATAHW010000058.1, forward strand.
ACGTCCACGCCGATCCGCTCGGCCACCGGCTCACCGTGCAGTTCAAGAGCGGCTGGCGGGCCGGCGTGGCGCCGATCGCCGACGGCAAGCGTGCGACGGAGACGCCTGGCCTCGCGGCACCGGCGACGGGCCGCTGAAGCACCGGCCCTTGATCGGGCTGCTCGCCGTCGCCCCAGCAATATATCCGAGTAGCCCGGAGTTCCGCCGTGCCCGGCCCTCCCGCATGCTGTCAGCTCACCACCACCTTGCCGGATCGCGACGCCGCTGAGCGGCTGGGCGCGACCCTGGTCGAGGAGCGCTGGGCCGCCTGCGCGCAGGTCGTCGGCCCGGTGGAGAGCACGTATCGCTGGCGGGGTGAGGTCGAGCGGGCAACGGAGTGGTACTGCCATCTGAAGACCACGCTCGCGCGCGCGCCCGGCGCCCGGGCCCGCATCCGCGAGCTGCATCCCTACGAGTTGCCCGAGATCGTCGCCGTGCCGTTCCTGGAGGGCGACCCGGACTACTTCCGCTGGATCAAGGCTTCGGTGGGCGACGGCACCTCCTGACCGCCGGGCCTGCCGAGCCGGGCCAGCAGCTCGGCGATCTCGGGCAGCGGCAGCACCCAACCGGCCCCGCCCCGCTGGACCGCGGCCCGCGGCATCCCGTAGACCACGCAGCTCGATTCGCTCTCCGCGATCGTCACCCCTCCGCCGGCGCGGATCGTCGTCATCCCGTCTGCGCCGTCCTCCCCCATCCCGGTCAGCAGGATCCCGAGCACCCTGCCGGGCCGGGAGCGTGCGGCGCTGCGCATCGTCACGTCCACGCTCGGAATGTGCTTGGCATCGCTGGGCTCGACCGTCAGCACGACCGCGAGGTTGGGCGAGACGCGCAGATGCTGCCCCGCCGGCGCGATGAGGGCCATGCCGCGGACGAGCCGCGTGCCGTCCTCCGCCTCCGCCACGCGCACCCGGCTCAGCGAGGCGAGCCGCTGCGCGAACGGCCCCGTGAACCCCACCGGCATGTGCTGCACGATCACCAACGGGATCGGGAACGTGGCCGGCAGGGTCTGCAGGATGCGCTGCACCGCTGCCGGGCCACCGGTGGACGCGCCGATGACGCAGAGCTCGCACCGCCCAAGCTCCGCTCCCGTCGGGCCCGGCGGCACGACCGGCGGCACCCTCGCGGCCGGCCGACCGAGGCCGCGCTCCGGCGCGAGCGCCCTGAGACGGTCCACCACCTCGCGCCGGAGATACTCCAGGTCCATCACGTTGAACGTGGTCTTGTCGATGAAGTCCACTGCTCCGGCGGCGAGCGCCGCCACCGTCGCGTCGGCACCATTGCGCGTGTGGGCCGAGAGCATCAGCACCTTGAGCGACGGCTTCCAGCGCAGCAGGGCCGGCAGCACCTGCAGCCCGTCCATACCGGGCATCTCTACATCGAGCGTCACCAGATCCGGATCGGCGGCCGGAATCCTGGCGAGCGCCTCGGCACCGCCGGCGGCCTCCCCGACCACCTGGAACGCCGGCTCGAGCGCCAGCACCCGGGTCAGCGCCCGCCGCACGAATGCGGAATCGTCCACCAGGAATACGCGGGTCACGCCGCCTCCAGCTTCCGGTAGACGACGGCACCGCCCAGCATCGCGGGCGCGAAAGCGGTCTTGCGGTCGAGCAGCGATTCGGAATGCCCCAGGAACAGGTAGCCGCCCGGCGCGAGGCTGCGCGCGAACAGGCCGATGGCGGCCGCGAACGCGTCCTCGCTGAAATAGATGAGCAGATTGCGGCACAGGATGGCATCGTAGATGGCCCAGCCGAGCGCGCCGTTGGGTGCCAGCAGGTTGGAGGGAAAGCAGCGCACCTTCTCCCGGTATTTCTGCTTCAGCCGGAACCCGCCCGCTTCCTGCGTGAAGTAACGCCGCCGCGCCTCGGCGTCGCACGCGCGGAGCGAGCTCTCCGCGTAGAGCGCCTCGTGCGCCCGGGCGATGCGCTCCGGATTCAGATCGCACGCGTCGATCTCCCACGACATGCCCGCCAGCGGCAGCCCGGCGTTGTGCAGCGCGATCGAGAGCGAGTACGGCTCCTCGCCCGAGGAGCAGCCGGCCGAGAGCAGGCGCAGCGGACGGCCCCGGAGCAGGGCGCGCCGCTCGGGGATCACGTGGTGGATCAGCAGGTCGAACTGGTGCGTCTCGCGGAAGAAATAGGTCTCGTTGTTCGTCACCATCGCAGGGAGCCGGGCGAACTCGCTCTCGCGGTCGGGATGGAAGCGGAGGTAGTGGTAATAGTCGCGGAGCGTGGTGAGGCGGAGCTCGCGCAGCCGGGGCCGGAGCCGCGACTCCAGGATCTCCATTCGGATGCCGTTGAACATCAGCCCGAACCGCTCCTGGATCAGGTCCGTCAGGAGCTTGAGCTCGGCCTGATCGAACCCGGTCACGCCGGGATCCGGATGGCCTCGGGCTGCAGCCGTTCGAGCGCGGCGCGGGCGGTCGCGGCCACGACCGGCTCCACGTCGCGGGCGAGCGCCAGGAGCACCTGTCGGGTGACGGGGCGGGCCAGGCGGCCCAGTCCTCGGGCCACCTCGTTGCGGACACTCCAGTCGGCATCTTCGGCGAGCGGCAGGAGCACCGGCAGCTCGTGCTCCTCGGCCAGGTCGGCGAGCCCCTGAGCGGCCATGCGCCGCATCTCGACTTCCGCGTCGCCAAGACGCTCTTGGAGGAAAGTGCCGATCCACGGCGGCGCGATCCGGATCAGGGCCGCCAGGATCTGGAGCTGTTCGTGGGGCGCGCACTGGGGAAAGAGATCGCGCAGCCGGGTGGCGCCCGCCTGGGCGCGGCAGTGCCCCAGTGCCCGGATCACATAGAAGCGCAGTGAGTCGCTCGTTCCCAGCATCGCGACGAGCACCGCCACCGACTTCTCGCCGCCGCGCGCCACCATCAGCTCCAGCGCGTCCATCTGGGTCGCCTGGTCGCGGTCGGCGAGCGCGCGGAGCAGCAGCACGTCGGCGCGGGCCCCCGTCACCCGGGCCGCTGCCCGAAGCCCGGCCCGGCGGACCGCCGGCCGGCGGTCCTCGGCGAGCTGCAGCACCCGCGGCTCGAGGGCAGGGACGGGGCGGGTGGACAGCACCTCCAGCGCGAGCATCAGCACGGTTTCGTCGGCGTCGGCCCGGAGGCAGCTCTCGAGATCCGTCAGCGCGTCGGCGGAGAGCCGGCCCAGGGCCTGGGCGGCGGCCGCCTGCTCGGCCGGGTCTCCGCGGCGGAGCCGCTCGACCAGAAGCGGCGCCGTCGAATCGAGCTCTAGCCGGCCCATCGCGCAGCACGCGGCGGCGCGCACGCGTGAGTGCGTGTCCTCCAGATGCTCGTACAGCTCGGGCAGCTCGTGCTCCTCGAACCGCGCCGCGCGGAGCACTCCGCCGCGGACGTCGGGGTCCGGATGCCCCAGCAGCCGGGGGCGGTGCGCGGCAAGCGCGTCGGGAAACCGGTGGAAGACTCCTTCGAGCCAGATGGCGTCCGGATCGGTCGCGAGCCGCGCGAGCAGGCCCGGCTCGAGCGCCTCGATGCCTGCCGCCACGACCAGCGTGGCGGCGGCCCGCTGCAGGCTGTCACCCTCGCCGTCCATGTCGCCCGCCGCGGGCAGCGCGGCGAGCGCCTGGGCGAGATACGCGACGAACTCGGCCGACTCCGCCAGCTCCGGTCCGGCCCGCGCCAGGAGCGGCACCGGGTCGGGGTGGAAATCGATCACGACGGCAACGGCGAGCAGCAGCGGGTCACGGAGCGCCCGCTCGTGGACGGCCGGCAGCACGCGCAGCAGCGGCCCGAGCGACTCGGGCGCGGCGATGGTGCGGAGCGCCTGCACCGCCGGCTCGGCCAGCACCGAGTCGGGCACCAGCGCCAGGAGCGGCGTCACCGCCTCCGCGGCGCCGATCGCACCGAGGGCATTGATCGCGGCGAGCTGCAGCCAGAGCTCGCCCTCGACCAGCTTGAGCAGCGCGGGCACCGCCTCGCGGGTCCGGAGCTGGCCCACGGCCTCGATCGCCGATTGGGCCACGTTGGGATCGGCGTGGTGGAGCAGCGGCAGGATGGAGCGGCCCGCGGGCGGATATCCGATCCGGGCCAGGCTCTGCAGCGCGAACATCACCAGCTCGGGGTCGGACGCCCCCAGCATTACCGTCAGGTGCGGGACCGCGTACGGCCCCTGCCGCTCGAGCGCGCTCAGGCCGGCGTTCCGGCGCACCGCATTCTCGCCGTCGGCAACGAGGGCGCCGAGCACTGCCGGCTCGACATATCGGGCAGCCAGGCGGATGGCGCGATCGCGGACGGTGAGCGCTTCATCCTCGAGCGCCAGGAGGATGGGGCCCTCGCGTTCGGGCCCGCGTGCCGCCGCGTCGAGGGCGGCCAGTCGCTCGGCTGGAGTGCTCATCGGGACCTCAGACCTGGAAGACGGCGACGCGCTGGCGGAGCGCGTCGGACTCGCCCGCGAGACTCTTGGCGGCGCCGGTCATCTGCTCCACCGCTACCAGGTTCTGCCGGGACACGACCGCGATCGCCTCCACCGCCTTGACCACCATCTCACCGCCGCGGCGCTGCTCGGTCACGGCTTCCGACATCTGGTGGGTAAGCTGGTTCATCTTCTGCGCGGCGGCGCTGATCTCCTGCGCCCCGGCCGCGTTCTCGTTGATGGAGCCCGCGATGTGGCGCGCGAGCGTGGCCATCTCGCCCACCGTGCCGAGCACGGCACGGGCGTCGGCGGCCTGGGCATCGGCGGCCCGGGCCGCGTCGGCCACGAGCGTCGAGGTCTTGCCGATGGACTCGACGATGCCCGTCAGCACGTGACCCATCAGGCCCACGGCGTGGTGGGTGTCCTTCTGCACGGTCTCGATGACCGTCCCGATCTCCTGCGTGGCCTGCACGGAGCGCTCGGCCAGTCGGCGCACCTCGTCCGCCACCACTGCAAACCCCTTCCCGGCCTCGCCCGCGCGCGCGGCCTCGATGGCGGCGTTGAGCGCGAGCAGGTTGGTCTGGTCGGCAATTCCCTCGATGACCTTCACGATCTTCCCGATCTCGTCCGAGCGCTCGCCGATGGAGCCGATCGCCTCCTGCAGCCGTTCGCCGTTCCGGCGCGTGTCCTCGACCGACTGCTGGCTCACCTCGTCCACCTGGTGCACTCGCGCGGCGATGGCGCCGACGTTCTCGATCATGGTGGTGAGCGTGCCGGTCGCGCGCTCTACCGCGCCGAGGAGCACCTCGCCGTTCTGCGCGGTGTGTGCCAGCGTGGCGCTCATCTCCTGGATCGAGGCGGAGGTCTGGTCCACGTTGGCGGCGAGCGCCTCGGCGCTCCGGGCCAGGTGCTGCATCTGGGAGGCGATCTCGACCATGGTCGAGGAGGTCTCCTCGGTCGAGCTGCTCTGCATCTCGGCGCCCTTGGCCATCTGGGTCGAGCTCGCCGAGATCTCCTCCGCCGACGCCGCCACGGTCCGCGAGGACACCGCGATCTGTCCCGCGATCTCACGCAGGTTCTTCACCATCTGCCGCATCGAGTGCTCGAGCCAGCCGATCTCGTCGCGTGACTGGCTCCGGATGTCGGCGGTCAGATTCCCCTTCGAGACCTGCTCGGCGAGCACGCCGAGGCTGGTGAGCGGATCGGCGATGAGCCGCGCGAGCGCGAGCGCCAGCACCAGGCCCAGGCCGATGGTGATTCCCAGCAGGATCAGGATCGCCGTCCGCGAGTCGCGGACGATCTGGTCGGCAGCCGCGAAATCGCCTGCGCTGAGCTCGCCCATCCGGCCGATGGCGTCCATGGCGCGCCAGCCGAGGAGGGCGGTGAGTCCCAGCACCACCGCGAAGCCGGTGAGGATCTTCCGGCGGATCGTCCAGTCCTTGATGATCTGCGCAAAGCGGGTCATGTGGTCCACCCATCGTGAGAGCTACTCGGTCGGCAGCAGTGCCTTTTCGAGGTCGAGCAGGATGATCAGCCGGGACTGCCAGCGCGCCACGCCCCGGAGGTAATCGACGTCGGCCGAGATGACTTCCTCCGGCGCCGGGACCACGCTCGCCTCGGGCACCTTCGTCACCTGCCGGACCGCGTCCACCAGGAGGCCGAGCACGCGGCCGCGGACCTCGACCACGACCACGCGCGAACGCGGCGTCAGGTCGGCCGGCGGGAGCCCCAGGCGCGAGCGCAGCTCGACCACGGCCAGGATGCGGCCGCGGAGGTTGGCGACACCGCGGACGTGCGCGGGCGCCTGAGGCACCCGGGTGATGTCGGATACGCGGATCACCTCCCGCACCTGCGTCACCGGGACGCCGAACTCCTCGCGCTCGAGCACGAAGGTGAGCAGATGCAGCTCGGGGCCGGGCACCGGGGCCGTGTTCGCGACGGCGCGCGCCTCCATGGCGTCGGCGAAGCCGAGCAGCGGCGCCTTGATCTGGCGTTCCTCAACCGGCACGGCGCCCTCCCTCGAGAATGCGGACGGAATCCAGAATGCAGGCCACCCGGCCGTCGCCCAGGATGGTCGTCCCGGAGACCACGTCGGGCCGGCCCAGCGCGGGGTCGAGTCCCTTGACCACGATGTCCTGGTGGCCCACCAGGCGGTCCACCAGGAGTGCCTGGCGCTTGCCACCCGCGGCCATCACCACGTAGAACCGGCGCGGCGCCCGGTTCACGGCCGCGGTGCCGAGCACGGCGCCTCCGTCCGCCACGTGGATGAGGTCGCCCCGCCACTGCGCCACGCCGCGATGGTTGATTTCGCGGATCGCGTCCGGCTCCGCCCGCACCGTCTCGGCCACGTGGGCCATCGGCAAGGCGAAGCGCTCGTGATCGATTTCCACGATGAGAGAGCGGATGATCGCGAGCGTGACCGGCAGGCTCAGCGTGAATGCCGTGCCCTTCCCCGGCTCCGTCTCCACGTCGATCGTGCCGCCGAGCGCGTGAATGGCGCCGGCCACCACGTCCAGGCCGACGCCCCGACCCGCGAGCCGGGACACCCGCTCCGCGGTGGAGAGGCCGGGCAGGAAGATCAGGCTTCTGAGCGGTACGACTTCGTCATCGCGCAGCTCCTGGCCCAGCGCCTCCGCCTTCTTGCGGATCGCCTTCTCGTCCAGGCCGCGGCCGTCGTCCGCCACCCTGATCACCACCCGGCCGGCGTGCGGTGCCGCATCGAGCCGGATGGTTCCCTCCTCCGGCTTGCCCGCGAGGCGCCGTACGTCCGGCGGCTCCATCCCGTGCACGATCGCGTTGGTCACCAGGTGCAGCAGCGGCTCGCTCAGGCGGTCCAGCACCGCCTTGTCGAGCGGCGTCTCCCCTCCCGATTGCAGCAGCCGCACGCGCTTGCCTTCCGCCTCCGCGGTGTCGCGCAGCATGCGGGGGAATCGGCCGAACACCGACGCGATCGGAAGGAGCCGGGTCTCCATCAGGGTCGACTCGAGCCGCTTGAGCGTCTTCTCGAGCGCGAGGATGGTCTGGTCCAGCCGCTCGAGCTCCTCGCACGCGCCGCTCCGCCGCGCCAGCCCGCGATAGGCCTCGCCCAGCGCCGAGTGCTGGATCAGCCCCTCGCCCAGTACCTCGAGCAGCGCGTCGAGCCGCCGGAAGTCCACCCGGACCACGCTGTCGGCCTTGTCGCCGCCACCACCGCCGCCGCGCCGGTCCGTCCGGCGCCGCTCGGCCTGTGTGTCCGCCGCCGGCGGACCCTCGCTCTGCATCCATTGGCGCACGCGCTCGACGTATCGCGCCGCCGGCCCGGGATCGAGCTCGGGCGAGGCCTGCCGCACCAGGTCGACCAGCAGGCCGCCGCCCGCGATCAGCAGCGCCGCCGCGGGATCGGTCCGCTGCTCCGAGCTCCGCCGGAGGAGGCCGCACGCGTCTTCCAGTGCGTGCGCGGTCTCCTGCGCCGGCGTGAGGCCCATCATGGCCGAGTTGCCCTTGACGGTATGCAGGCGACCGGCGAGCGACCCGAGCAGTTCGTCGGCCGGATCGCCTGCGCGCCACCGCCGCTCCAGGTCCACGAACGTGTCGGCCACCTGCTCGGCCAGCGGCAGGCACTCGAGGACATAGTCCTGGAGCAGCTCGCCGAACGGATTCTCGTCGCCGCCGCTCACGTCACGCGATCGGCTCGGCCTTCGCCAGCGCCCGCATCACCAGGTGCTCGACGTCGGCGGGCTGGAACGGCTTCCGGAGATACTCCCACGCGCCGGCACTCCGGCCGCGGGCCTCGTCTTCGGCGCTCCCCTCGGTGGTGACGAGCACGACGGGGATGTGCGGATGCAGCCCCTCGGCACGGCGGCGCTCCAGCACCTCCAGCCCGTTCATCTCCGGCATGTTGAGATCGAGCAGCACCAGCGCGAGCTCGGGGTGAGCCGCCAGCAAGCCGTACCCTTCGCGCCCGTTCGTGGCGTAGTGCACCGTGCTCCCCGCCAGCGCGCCGCGCGAGAAGATCAGCCGGTACATCTGGTGGTGCAGCTTCGAGTCGTCGATCACGAGAAAGGAGTGTGGCATGCGTTACCCGATGGGAGGGTCCAGGAGGTGCTGCACCGTCGCGCGCAGTCGCTGCGGCGTCCACGGCTTCCTGACGACGGCCGCGACGCCAAGCGTCGTCGCGTCGCGCATCAGCTCGGAGTCCGGCGCCTCCGCCGTCGTCAGAACGATGGGAGTGGCACCGTGCACCGGATGTCCCCGTAACGCGCGGATGAACTCGACCCCGTTCATGTCCGGCATCCGGAGGTCGAGCAGAACCACGTCGAATGGCGCGCTGGTGCCGGCCAACAGCTCCATCGCGTGTCGGCCGTCCGCTGCCTGCCGCAATTCATTGAACTGATGCGGGAATGCCAGCCCGAACATCTTCCGCAGCAGGGGTGAGTCCTCGACCACGAGGAGCCGCATCGGCTTCTATTCCACGCTGAGCGCGACGACGATGTCCGGGGAGTGCACGCCCATGTGCAAGAGGCAGACCCGCCGGGGATGCGGTACCCAACCTATGATCGTGTAAGCGATTAGATGAACTGCAAGATGGGAGGACCGGGAGCGCTCAGGCGCCTTGCTCCACCTTTTCGGAGATCTGCAAGGTGCGGACGGCGCGTCGCGTAATCACTCCACGACTATCCGCGCGGGGTGAACGATACGGCCGTCGCGGTCCCGTGCGGCAGCGTCGAGTGAATCCTGGTCCCACACGACCACCGTTACCGCGAGACGCGAGGCGGCGAAGGTCTTGAGGTCCTGGGGAGAGAGACGTCGCTCCTTGATGGGCAGGTTGCGGAGATCGGCGTGATACGGATGGGTGTGGAAGGTGCCGACGAGGTCGGGCACGGTGTCGCAGCTCCCGGCCACCGCGAGCTGCAACTGCTTCATGTCACTTGCCGGGACCCAGTGATCGATCCGCAGAGTCTCGCCATCGACGCGCCCCTGCAGGCAGCCGAGGTACTCCCGTTGCGTCGGGCGGACGGTGCCCAGCATTCGCTCCATGGTGTTGAGGTCCGCGAGCTCGTCCCAGTGCTCGTTCGACCGCGCGAACACGGCATTCATCGAGTCCCGCACCGCGCGCGACAGGATGATGGCGGATGGCTCGACGACCTCGGCATCGGACAGGCCCCCGCGCCAGGACAGGAGCAGCGACGCGGCGAGGAGCGCGCGCACGACGGGCATGGATGGGCTCCTTGATGGGGCCGCGCAAGTCTACCGCGGCCGATCGGCGGCGAGTCGCGACCGGATGCGGTCGCGAAGACGGGTGGGAGCGTGACACGGAGCGGCGAGGCTCCGGACGACTAGTGCCAGGAAGGCGCCGTCGCATCGGCAGCGCGGGAGGCAGGTGGGACAGCCTGCGAGGTGCCGCCCGACCGCGGCGGCCTCTTTCGCCGCAAGCTCCCCGTCAAGATATTCCCAGAGTCGATCAACGACCTCTGGACAATCCATTCGCATCCTCCCGTGCCGGGCCGCGGCCGAAGCTGGCCGCCTGTACGCTCTGGTGAACAGCGCACCTTGTCCGGAGGTTCCTTCCCGCATGAACCCGCGAACCCGGAACATCACCATCCTGCTGGTCCTGGCATTCGTCGCGTTCCTCCTCTGGTCCACGCTGTCGAGCCAGCACGTGGAGTGCGCGGTAGCAGTCGAGTTCGACGGGCGGCAGGGTACCGGCACCGCGTCGGGCGCCACGGCAGAGGCGGCGGAACGCGAGGCGCAGACCGCGGCGTGTGGGCCGCTCGCCGGCTCGATGAACGACCGCATCGCCTGCGGCCGGGTCCCGCCGGTCAGCCGCCGCTGTCGAACGCTGTGAGCGCCCGCGCTCCGACGGACGCGCCGCGACTCCGCTTTCCCCACCCGCTGACCCTCCTCGTTCTCTGCGTGGCTGCGGCCGCCGTCCTCACCTGGCTGCTGCCCGCCGGGCAGTACGAGCGCCGCGACGATCCCGCCGCCGGGCGGCAGGTGGTCGTCGCCGGGACGTATCACACAGTGGCTCCGAGCCCGGTGGACGGCTTCGACGCCCTCGTGGCGATTCCCAAGGGGATGAGCGATGCCGCCTCCGTCATCTTCTACGTCTTTCTCGTGGGCGGGGCGTTCGCCGTGGTGGAACGGACCGGCGCGCTGGGCGAACTGGTGAGCTGGCTCGTCCGCCGGCTGGAGGGGCGGGGGCTCTGGGTCATTCCCATCGTAGGCTTTGTGTTCGGCTGGGGTGGGATTCTGATCCAGATGCAGGAGGAGCTGATCGCCTTCGTTCCGGTATTCCTGCTCCTCACCCGCCGGCTCGGCTTCAACGCGCTCACCGGTGTGGCCATGAGCCTGGGCGTCGCCGCGGTCGGCGCGTCGTTCAGCCCCATCAACCCGTTCCAGGTGGGGATCGCCCAGAAGGTGGCGGGCGTGAGTCTCCTGAGCGGATGGGAGTTCCGCTCGGTGTTTCTCGCGCTCGCCTGGCTCGTGTGGACGGCGGGCACGATGCGCTTCGCGCGGCGGACGCGTGTCGCGCCCGAGCCCCCCGAGCCTTCGGACGGCGGGGCGCCGTCGGCCGGCTGGCGGCAGACGGTGGTACTCGGGATCGTAGTCGTCACCTTCATCGCCTTCGTGGTGGGGGTGACGGGCTATGGCTGGGACTTCGACCAGCTCTCGGCGCTCTTCTTTCTGATGGGCGTGGCGGCGGGGCTGGTGGGGGGACTCGGAGTGGGCGGCACCGCCGAAGGCTACGTGGAAGGGTTCCGTTCGATGGCGTTCGCCGGTCTCCTGATCGGGTTCGCTCGCGGGATCTACGTCGTCCTGGACGAAGGACATGTCGTGGACACGATCGTCCACGGCCTCTTCACGCCGATTGCCGCCCTGCCGACCACGCTCTCGGCCCTGGGGATGATGGTGGTCCATTCGCTGGTCCACCTGCCGGTCCCGAGTACGAGCGGCCAGGCGGTGCTCACGATGCCGCTGCTGGTCCCGCTCTCCGACCTGATCGGCCTGTCCCGGCAGGTAACGGTGCTGGCATACCAGTACGGCGCCGGGCTGTGCGAACTCGTGACCCCGACCAACGGCGCCCTCATGGCCATGCTGGCCGCGAGCGGCGTGCGCTACGAGGAGTGGGTCCGATTTCTGGCGCCGGTCCTGGCCGCGCTGGCCGCGCTGGCCGCCGTGGCGATCGGCCTGGCGGTGGCAATGGGTCTGCGGTGAGCGGAACTCAGGCTGCCGACACGCCGGTCAGGGTCTCCAGCGTCTTGAGATCGGCCACGCCGACGTGACGTCCCCGCTCCGTGCCGCCCTGGAACACGAGGAGCGTGGGGATGCCGCGAATGGCGAACCGGGTGGCCACCTTCGGGTTCACCTCCGTGTCCAGCTTGAGCACCAGGACCGCGCCTGCGTGCCGCGCGGCGAACTCATCGAGCGTTGGGGCCATCATGTGGCAGGGCCCGCACCAGTCCGCGTAAAAGTCCACCAGCACGGGGACGCTGGTGCCTTGCAGGGACTGGTCGAAGTCGGCCTCGCTGGCCTTGATCGGCCGGTCGAGCAGAATGGGCCGCTGGCACTTCGCGCAGCGGGGGCCCTGTGACAGCTTCCCGAGATCGATCCGGTTCGGGGTCGAGCACACGGCACAACGTACCACCGCCCGCCGTGGGGGCGCCGTCGGTCCGGTTGCGGGCTGGGACATCTTCCCTCCCTTGCTTGCGCGGGCGGCTGTTCGCCCGTCTGGCTGCAACCTAGATGGGCGGTCGCCGAGGGCAAGCGTGGACCGGCGTGATGACGTTCACAGACGGGAACGGCCCGGATGGCATTACTGTTGCAAAGTAGCGCGGGGCAATCAACCGGAAAGCAGGTGGCCACATGAGCGAGCTCACGATTCGAGAGATGGGACAGGACGAGGATTTTTCGGCCTGGTTCTCCGAGCTGCTCGAGCAGGAGGACGGGCCAACCGGCGCCGGCGGCCCCCTGGACGAACACTACCTCATTCTCAGCAACGAGATCGGTGATTGGATCGGCGGCCTGCGCTATTGGCTGCGCGGCGGGGTGGCCCACCTGGTGGACGTGGTGGTCCTGCCGCAGGAGCGGCATCGGGGCCACGCCCATCGGCTGATGGCCGCCTTCGAGGAGCGCGCGGCGGAGGCCGGGGGGCATGTGGCCGAGTTCTGGACTGACGACCAGCGCTCGGAAGGCCTGCTCGCCGCCCTCGGATGGCATCGTATCTTCCAGCGGGAAGATTACATAGGCCACCGGCCCTGGGCGCTCATGGAGAAGCGGATCGTCTCATCGGAGTGAGGTTCGGCGAAATTGGCGCAGGTGCGACCGGCCACTGTATGTTTCAGTGGCCGGTCGTCTTATCGTGCGGGGCTGCCGCAGATCCACCACAAGGGGATTCAGGAATATCATGGGAATTGCCACCGAGCCGGAGCCCGAGCTCGCCCACAAGATCGAGGTGCTCAGGGACCTCGAGGAGCCCGTGCGGGAGCTCCGGGAGAACCACGAGCGCAAGCGCGAGCTCTGGTTCCCGTCGGACCTGCTGGCACCCGAGCCGGAGGGCTGCCCCGAGGACTTCGTGCGGCGCCTCCGCGACCAGGCCGACGGCATACCCGACCCGATCCGGGCCGCGCTTGCTCTCAACATGCTGACGGAGGAGGGCTTGCCCCATTTCCACCGGCTGCTCGCGGTGTATCTGGGCGACGACAGCCACTGGCGGGCCTGGAACAACCTCTGGACCGCCGAGGAGGACCGCCACGGCCAGGTGCTGCACGACTACTGCCGCGACACCCGCCTGTTCGATCAGCGCAAGATCGAGGAGATGCAGTTCGAGTACCTCCGACGCGGCTTCCATCCGGAATGGGACAAGGACCCTTACCGGGTCTTCGCCTACACGACGGTGCAGGAGCGGGCCACGCAGTTTTCCCATGCCGAAACCGGCCGCATCGTCGGCGAGTACGAGCCGCGCCTGGCCGAGGTGCTGAGCCACGTCGCGAAGGACGAGGCGCGCCACTATGCCTTCTACCGGCACGTGTTCGAGCTCATCCTCGACCGCGATCCCAACGGCGCGCTGCACTCCGCTGCGTTCATCCTGCCGGCCATCGACATGCCGGGGGTGACGATGCCCGGCTTCAAGGACCTGGCCGACGTCATCCGCCGGGCCGGGATCTACGGGCCGAGGGACTACTTGCGAATCGTCCAGGAGCAGATCCGCTACTGGAAAATCGAGAGCATTCAGGGCCTGAACGAGATCGGCCGGATCGCCCAGGAGAAGATCATGGGAATCCCGGCGCGGCTGAAGCGCATCGCCGAGATCATGGAGACCAGGAGTCGCGCCAAGACGTTCAGCTTCGAGGTGGTATTCAACCGCGAATTCGCGATGGAATGACGAGCCGGACACCGGCCGCGCTGCTGCTGGCACTCCTGACGGCATGCGGCTCGAAGGAGGGGGCGCGCGCCCAGCCAGCCGAGGTCCGCGCCGACTTGCCGCGCGATCAGGAGGAGGCCGAGACGCTCGGGCATGAGGTCTTCGATCTGGTCGATCGTGCCATCGACTACCGCGGGTCGCATCAGGGACGTCCGGCGGCCACCTTTCGCCAGATGGGCATCGACAGCCTCACTCCCGGCACCGTACGCCGGCTGGTCAACATCGCCCGGGAGCCCGTGGTCACGGTAACCTTCCGCCGAACCCAAGACCGTGAGATCACCTCCTGCCGGGGCGACAGCCAGATCCTGGAAGAGGCGTCGCTTAACGGGGGGCGCTTCACCCTGATGTGCACCACCGGCTCCGGCACCCAGCGCCCCATCCGGCTCGGCGCGTCCGGCCGCTGATCCCCGCTTCACGACATGGTCTTCGACACGCTCGACCTCATCGTCCGCGGCGCCATCGTCCTGGCGCTGGTGTACGCGTCGGTCGTGGCAGTGACCCACTGGGCCGTGCGGAGCCGGCGGATCACGCCATTCGGCATCTGGCCGCGCTACATGCGCCGCGCGAGCGACCCCGTGCTGTTACCGCTCGAACGACGGATCCTGCGTGCCGGCGGGAATCCTCAGGACGCGCCGCTCTGGCTGCTGGGGGTGGTCGTCGCGGGCGGCCTCCTGCTGCTCACGCTGGTGCACTGGCTGGCGGGCTTCACGGTCACGCTCCAGTACCTGGCGGCCGCCGGCCCCCGGGCCTGGCTCCGGTTCGCGGTGGGCGGTCTCTTTTCCGTGCTCATGGTCGCCCTGATCGTCCGGGTGATCGCGTCATGGTTCGGGATCTCGCCCTACCGGGGCTGGATGCGGCTCGTCATGGCGCTGACCGACTGGATCGTCGATCCGATCCGGCGGATCCTGCCCCCGCTCGGCATGTTCGATTTCAGCCCGCTGGTGGCCTGGCTGGTGCTCAGCGTGGTGCGGGGCTTCGTCTTGTCGCTCTTCTGATCCAGGTTTTCGGCACCGCCTAGTGGCCGCGTGGGGTCGCTGGCATTAGGTTACCACTGTCGGACAATCGATCCGTGGAGATTTGCGCTGCTTGCGGCCACGTTAAAAACCGCTAAAACGCACCCCTGACGCGTTTTGGCTTCAGGGGCTTTTTTGTCCCGGAGAGCCCTCGTGCAGACGACCCAACCGCTTCCGTCCGTTCCGCCCGCCCCCGTCCCCGCCGGCATGACTCGCGACTCACGGCTCGCCCGACTGGGACCGCTCCTGGCCCAGCGCATCCTCGTCCTCGACGGAGCGATGGGCACGATGATCCAGACCTACGGCCTGGGCGAGCGGGATTACCGGGGCGAGCGCTTCGCCGACTGGCCGCGCGAGCTCCGCGGCCATGGCGACCTGCTGACCCTCACGCAGCCGGAGGTCATCCGCGCCATCCATTCCGCCTACCTCGAGGCCGGCGCCGACATCATCGAGACCAACTCGTTCACCTCGAATGCGATGTCCCTGGCCGACTACGGGATGGAGGACCTGGTCTACGAGCTCAATCATGCGGCCGCGCGACTGGCGCGCGACGCCGCCGACCAGTGGGAGCGGCGGGGCCCGGAAACGCCGCGGTTCGTCGCCGGCGTCCTCGGTCCCACCAACCGGAGTGCCTCGCTTTCGCCCGACGTCAACGACCCGGGCTTCCGAAACGTGACCTTCGACGCGCTGGTGGCCACGTACACCGAGGGGGCGCGCGGCCTGATCGACGGCGGGGCGGATCTGCTGCTGGTGGAGACGATCTTCGACACCCTGAACGCCAAGGCGGCCATTTTCGCCATTGAGGGGCTGTTCGACGAGCTGGGCTTCCGTCTCCCCGTCATGATCTCCGGCACGATCGTGGACGCCAGTGGGCGAACCCTTTCGGGACAGACCACGGAGGCGTTCTGGAATTCGGTGTCGCACGCCCGCCCGCTGAGCGTGGGCCTCAACTGCGCCCTCGGCGCCGACGCGCTGCGGCAATACGTACAGGAGCTGTCGCGGGTGGCGCCGGTCTTCCTGAGCGCGCACCCGAACGCGGGACTCCCCAACGAGTTCGGGCAGTACGACGAGAGCCCCGAGCACATGGCCGAAGTGCTGGGGGAATTCGCCGCGAGCGGGCTGGTGAACTTCGTGGGCGGATGCTGCGGCACCACGCCGGCGCACATCCGGGCCATCGCGGAGGCCGTGCGGGGACTCGCGCCCCGCGCGCGCCCCACGCCGCCCCGCGCGTGCCGCCTGAGCGGGCTCGAGCCGCTCACCATCGACGATGACAGCATTTTCCTGAACGTGGGCGAGCGCACCAACGTCACCGGTTCGCGAAAGTTCGCGCGGCTCGTCCTGGCCGGCGACTACGAGGCGGGCCTCGAGATCGCGCGCCAGCAGGTGGAGAGCGGCGCCCAGATGATCGACATCAACATGGACGAGGGAATGCTCGATTCCCAGGCGGCCATGGTGAAATTTCTCCAGCTCATCGCCTCCGAGCCGGGCATCAGCCGGGTGCCGGTGATGCTCGACTCTTCCAAGTGGTCGGTCATCGAAGCGGGACTCAAGTGCGTGCAGGGGAAGGGCGTGGTCAACTCCATCAGCCTCAAGGAGGGCGAGGAGGCGTTCGTCCGCCAGGCCATGCTGGTGCGCCGCTATGGGGCCGCCGTCATCGTGATGGCGTTCGACGAGCAAGGCCAGGCCGACACCGCCGAGCGGAAGCTCGCCATCTGCCGGCGCTGCTACCGAATCCTGACCGAGCGGGTGGGCTTCCCGCCCGAGGACATCATCTTCGACCCGAACGTGTTCGCGATCGCCACCGGGATCGAGGAGCACAGCGGTTATGCGGTGGCCTACATCGAGGCCACCCGCCGCATCAAGGCCACACTCCCGCACGTATTGGTGAGCGGCGGCGTGAGCAACGTCTCGTTCTCGTTCCGCGGCAACGACCCGGTGCGCGAGGCGATCCATGCCGTGTTCCTGTACCACGCCATCGAGGCGGGGATGGACATGGGGATCGTCAACGCGGGCCAGCTCCCCATCTACTCCGATATCCCGCCCGATCTGCTGGAGCGGGTGGAAGACGTGGTGCTCAACCGGCGCCCGGACGCGACCGACCGGCTCCTGGCCGTGGCCGACCAGGTCCGCGGGCAGCTCACCGAGCAGGCGACCGATCTGCGTTGGCGCGAGCTGCCGGTGCACGAGCGGCTGGCCCACGCGCTGGTCGAGGGGATCGCGGACTACGTCGTGGAAGACACCGAAGCCGCCCGGCTCCTGGCCGCCCGCCCCATCGAGGTGATCGAGGGCCCGCTCATGGCGGGGATGAACATCGTCGGTGATCTGTTCGGCGCCGGCAAGATGTTCCTCCCGCAGGTGGTGAAGAGCGCACGCGTCATGAAGAAGGCGGTGGCGCACCTGATTCCCTACATCGAGGCGGAGAAGGACGCCTCGGCGGCGGCGCGGAGCAAGGGACGGGTGCTGCTCGCCACCGTGAAGGGCGACGTGCACGACATCGGCAAGAACATCGTGGGCGTCGTGCTGCAGTGCAACAACTACGACGTCATTGACCTCGGCGTCATGGTGCCGTGCGCGAAGATCCTGGAGACCGCGCGGCGCGAAGGCGTGGACGTCATCGGGTTGAGCGGGCTCATCACCCCTTCACTCGAGGAGATGGCGTTCGTGGCGGGCGAGATGAAGCGCGCGGGGTTCACGATCCCGCTGCTCATCGGCGGGGCGACCACCTCGCGGGCGCACACGGCCGTTAAGATCGAACCGCACTACGACGGGCCGACGGTGCACGTGCCGGACGCCTCGCGCGCGGTGAGCGTGGCCAGCAGCCTGCTGAGCGACACGCTGCGTGACGACTTCGTCGCCCAGGTGAAGAACGAATATCGCGACGTGCGGGAGCAGCGGAGTCGCCGGACCGCACCCGAGCACCGGCAGCCGGTGTCGGTGGCCCGGGAGAATCGATTGGCGATCGACTGGACGGGTGTCACACCGCCGGCCCCCTGCTCCACGGGCCTCACCATCCTCGACGACTATCCGCTCGAGGACCTGGTGCCCCGGATCGACTGGACCCCGTTCTTCCAGGCCTGGGAGCTGCGCGGGCACTACCCCGCCATCCTGGAGGATCCGACAGTCGGGCCCGCGGCGACCGGGCTCTTCCGCGACGCGCGGGTGCTGCTCGACCGGATCGTGCGGGAGCGGCTGCTCCGCGCGCGCGGCGTGCTGGGCATCTTCCGCGCGAATGCCGCGGGCGACGACATCGAGCTCTACGCCGATGACGGGCGCCGCGAGCAGCTCGCAGTCATCCACACGCTCCGGCAGCAGATGCCCAAGCCGCCGGGCCGGCCCAATCTGGCGCTCGCCGACTTCGTCGCGCCGCGGGAGACCGGCGTGCCCGACTACGTGGGCGCCTTTGCGGTAACCGCGGGCCATGGAATTGACGAGCTGGTGGCCGTCTTCCGGGCCGCGAACGACGACTACAGCGCGATCCTGGCCAAGGCGCTCGCCGACCGGCTGGCGGAGGCCTTTGCCGAGCGGCTGCACGAGCGCGTCCGGCGTGAGTACTGGGGCTATGCGCCGGACGAGGCGCTCGATAACGCGGCGCTGATCCACGAGCAGTACCAGGGGGTGCGGCCCGCGCCGGGCTACCCCGCCTGTCCCGACCACACCGAGAAGCGGACGCTGTTCGACCTGCTCCGGGCGGAGGCGAACACCGGAATTACCCTGACCGAGAGCTTCGCCATGGTGCCCACGGCGGCGGTGAGCGGGTACTACTTCTGGCACCCGCAATCGCAGTACTTCGGCCTGGGCAAGATCGGGCGCGACCAGGTCGAGGACTACGCCGCACGGAAGGGCATGGACGTGGCTGAAATCGAGCGCTGGCTCGCCCCGAACCTCAACTACGACCGCTAGGTGCCCACTCTGCGGCAGCTCATTGACGATGGCCGCGTCCATGTGGTGGACGGGGCCATGGGCACCATGCTGTACGGGCGCGGGGTGTTTCTGAACGTCTGCTACGACGAGCTGAACCTCCGACAACCCGACCTCGTGCGCGACATCCATCGCGAGTACCTGCGCGCCGGCGCCGAGGTGCTGGAGACCAACACCTTCGGCGCCAACCCGCTCAAGCTGGCCACGTGCGGCCTGGCCGGCGAGACCGAGCGGATCAACGCCGCCGCCGCCGGCCTCGCGCGGGAGGCGGCCGGCGCACGCGCCGCGGTGGGCGGCGCCATCGGCCCGCTCGGCGTCAGGGTCGAGCCGTTCGGCGAGCTCTCGCTGGCCGAGGCGCGGGCCGCATTCCAGCGCCAGGTGTGCGGGCTGCTCGAGGGCGGCGTGGACGGTTTCATCCTCGAGACCTTCAGTGACGTCGCCGAGCTGGGGGCGGCGGTGGCCGCGATTCGCGGCGTGTCCGAGCTGCCCATCATCGCCCAGATGACGGTCGGGACCGATGGGAAGACTCACTACGGCACGGATCCCGTCGCGTTCGGCCCCGAGCTTGCCGCGATGGGCGTGGACGTGGTGGGCGTCAACTGCTCGGTGGGGCCGCACGGTGTGCTCGAGGCGGTGGAGAAGCTCGCGCGAGTCGTGAGCTTGCCGATCAGCGCGCAGCCGAATGCCGGCCTGCCGCGCGAGGTGGGCGACCGCAAGATCTACATGGCGTCACCCGAGTACATGGCGAGCTACGCGCGGCGTATGGTGGAGGCGGGCGCCCGGTTCGTCGGCGGCTGCTGCGGCACGACGCCGGACCACATCCGGGCGATGGTGGGCTTCGTGCAGAGCGTCTCGCCGCGGCACGCCTTCGACATGGGGACCATTCCGCCGCCGACGCCGGCCGTGGCGATCGACCCGGTGCCCCTCGCGGCCCGGTCCCGGCTCGGCGCCAAGCTCGCGGAGGGCCGGTTCGTCACGACGGTCGAGATCGTGCCGCCCAAGGGCGTCGACCCGGGTCCCATGTTCGAGCAGGTCCGCCAGCTCAAGGCCGCCGGCGTGGACGCCGTCAACGTGCCGGACGGCCCCCGCGCACAGAGCCGGATGGGCGCCCTCCTCTCCGCGCTCATGATCCAGCGCGAAGTGGGCCTGGAGGCGGTAGTGCACTATGCCTGCCGCGACCGCAACCTGCTGGGGATGCTCTCCGACCTGCTCGGCGCCGCCGCGGCCGGCGTGCGAAACCTGCTGATCATCACCGGCGACCCGCCCAAGATGGGGCCGTATCCGGAAGCCACGGCGGTCTTCGACATCGACAGCATCGGGCTGACCAATCTCGTGAGCCGGCTCAACCACGGGCTCGATCCGGGCGGGAATCCGATCGGCGAGCCGACCCGGTTCGTGATCGGTGTGGGCGTGAACCCGGCCGCGCCCGACCTGGACCGCGAGCTCAAGCGGTTCGCCTACAAGGTCGAGGCCGGCGCCGAGTACGCGATCACGCAGCCGGTGTTCGATCTGGACCAGCTCGACCACTTTCTGCGCCGCGTCGAGAGCTTCCGGATTCCGATCGTGGCGGGCATCTGGCCGCTCGTCTCCGTGCGCAACGCGGAGTTCCTCGCCAACGAGGTGCCCGGTGTCTCCGTGCCCGGCGCGGTGCTCGATCGGATGCGAGCCGCAAGCGCGGGCGGCAAGGAGGAGGCGCTGGCGGAGGGGGTGCGGATCTCGCGCGAGATGCTCGACGCCGTCGCGGAGCGGGTGCAGGGCGTGCAGGTGTCGGCGCCGCTCGGACGGGTGCCCGTGGCGCTCGACGTGCTCGCGGCCGCGCCGATTGAACCCGTCCCGGGGCGGGGGTATACTCCTCCCACCTGAGCATCGCCGCCGCCCACTTCCGGAGTCCAGCCATGCAGGACCTCCGCACCGCCGCTCCCGCCCTCACCACCCTGTCCGACGAAGAGACCATGTTCCGCGACGCGGTCCGTGAGTTCGCCGGGACCGAGGTGCGGCCGCACGTGCAGGCGATGGATGAAGCGGCGCAGTTCCGCCCCGAGCTGATTCAGCGGATCTTCGAGCTGGGTCTCATGGGGATCGAAGTGCCCGAGCAGTACGGGGGCGCGGGCGGCAGCATCTTCCTGGCGGTGCTCGCGATCGAGGAGCTCGCGCGGGTGGACGCCTCCGCGGCCATCTACGTGGACGTGCACAACACCCTGGTCAACAATGCCCTGCTCCGGTGGGGCAGCGACGAGCAGCAGCGTCGCTACTTCCCCCGACTCACCACCGACCTGCTCGGCGCCTTCGCCCTGTCGGAGCCGGGGAGCGGGAGCGATGCCTTCGCGCTCGAGACCCGGGCGGAACGGACCGCCGGCGGATGGGAGCTCACCGGCCGGAAGTTCTGGATCACCAACGGCGCCGAGGCGGGCCTGTTCATCGTCTTCGCCAACGGCGATCCCGCGAAGGGCTACAAGGGCATCACGGCGTTCGTGGTGGAGCGCGAGTTTCCGGGCTTCGCGGTCGGGAAGAAGGAGAACAAGCTCGGCATCCGGGCCTCGAGCACTACCGAGCTGATCCTGGAGCGGTGCCGGGTGCCGGACGCCAACGTGCTCGGCCCCGTCGGGCAGGGCTACAAGATCGCCATCGAGACGCTGAACGAAGGCCGCATCGGGATCGGCGCGCAGATGATCGGTGTCGGCGCCGGCGCGCTGGAGGCGGCAACGGCGTACGTCAAGGAGCGGCGGCAGTTCGGCAGGCCCGTGGCGGAGTTCCAGGGCGTGCAGTTCCAGCTCGCGCAGATGACCACCGACCTCGAGGCCGCGCGGCTGATGGTGTACAATGCGGCGCGGCTCAAGGACGCGGGGCAGCCGTTCGCCGCGCAGGCGGCCATGGCGAAGCTGTTCAGCTCGCAGGTGGCGGATCGCACCACGTCCAACTGCCTCGAGTTGTTCGGCGGCTACGGATACTCCAAGGAGTACCCGGCAGAGAAGTACTACCGCGATGCCAAGATCGGGACCATCTACGAGGGCACCAGCAACATGCAGTTGCAGACGATCGCGAAAACGCTGCTCAAGTAAATGCCCGCCACCCGACCCGGAGGCCCGGGACTTGCACCCCTCTCCCCGGTCCGCCCGGAAGCGCCGCCCGCCGCCACAGCGGCCGGCCACCGCAGATAAATCGCTACTGATTATGTGTTTA
This sequence comes from Gemmatimonadales bacterium, assembly GCA_036262935.1. Taxonomy (GTDB): domain Bacteria; phylum Gemmatimonadota; class Gemmatimonadetes; order Gemmatimonadales; family GWC2-71-9; genus CAVVWJ01. Next base: position 113,204 of record DATAHW010000058.1, read on the forward strand.
GGCACTTGACACCCAGAACCGTGGGGCGCAATACATTCGGCCGCCCGTGTTCGGACGTCACACCAATCCCGGGAAAGACCGTGCGTCACTCGTCGTTCCGCCGCCACACCATCGCCTGGGCAGTGCTGGCCTGCATCCAGGTCCCGACCGCCCCCCTCGCGGCGCAGACCGACGCGGGGTGGCTTACGGGACGACTGGATTCATGGTATCAGCGAACCAGCCGTTCGGCGCCGGGCGAGTGGGGCATTGCGGTGGCGGACGAGGCCGGCCGGATGCTGTGGAGCGTGCATCCCGACGAGCCGCTCATGCCGGCGTCCACGGTAAAGCTGTTCACCACCGGGTTCGCGCGCAGCGTTCTGGGCGGAACCGCCCGGCGTCCCACCCGCGTGGTCGGTGCCGGCGCGCTCGACCCGGCCACCGGCGAATGGATCGGAAGCTGGGCGCTCGAGCTGAACGGCGATCCGTCGCTCGAGCGCGCGGAGGGCTCCGGCCCCACGCTGTACGACCTCGCGCTCCAGCTCGCCAGCGTCGGGGTCCACAAGCTCACCGGTCCGCTGCAGCTTCAGAGCTCGAATGGGCCCGCGAACGCGCTCTATCCCGCGGTCTGGTCGCCGAAGCACCAGGGACGCATCTTCGCACCGCTCGTCGGCCCGCTGACGCTGCATGAGAACGTCATCTGGGTCACCGTGCGGCCCGGCACCGCCGCGGGGCGGCGTGCAAGGATCATCGAGACCGCCCCCGAAGGCATCGGCTCCCGGGTCAGCGTCACGGCCACCACCCGCTCCGGCCGGCGCTCCCGTCTCGTGCTCCGGGCCCGGGGCGACGGCGGGTGGGTGGTGACCGGCACGATCGGCGTGCGCGCCGCCCCGCGGCGGCTGACGGTGGCCACGCGCGATCCTCGCGCGGTGCTGAGCGCCGTCTGGGCCAGCGCGCTCAAGCGTGCGGGCATCGTCTGGAATCCCTTGCCCTACATCGGGCCGCCGCCGTCCGGCGGCCCTCAGATCCTGGCGGAGGTATCGTCGCCGCCGCTCGACTCGCTGGCCAGCGAGATCAACCGACGAAGCCTGAATCTCGGAGCCGAGCTGCTGCTGCAGTGGGCCGGCGGCCGCGACCACGCGCCCGCGCTGCTCACCCAGCACGTGCGGCAGGTGGTCGGCTCCGCTGACGGCGTATACCTGGTGGACGGCAGCGGGCTTTCCTACGAAGACCGGGTCTCGCCCCACACGTTCGTCACCTACCTGGCCAGATTCCCCGACACACCGGCGGGCCGCAACTTTCCCATGCTGCTGCCGGCCAACGGGACCGGCACGCTGTACCGGCTCAACAGCGGGTTCCCCGGGGAGGGCGTTGTCCGCGCCAAGACCGGGACGCTCGGGCAGGTGTCGACTGTAGTCGGCTATCTCGGACGGCCGGAGGGCACGCTCCTGGTCGCGCTCATGTATAACGGGCCCCGCCCCTGGGCCGCGCGGCAGGCGCAGTGGAAGCTGTTCCGCGACCTCGGCGCCAATGGCGTGATCATCCCCAGCGATACCGTCGAGGCGGCGCCGCCCGTGCAGCTCGGCGGTGAGGAGGAGCCGCCGACGCCATCGTGGTGGCCGGCGGCAGCCGCCGAGTCCGACAGCGCCGCCACGGAGGCGGATTCTACCTCGCGCTGAGCGCTCCCACGTCAGAACACCAGGTGCGCCAGCGTCACCCCTCTGGGCTCGCTCGACCGGTTCACTACCGGCTCCATCGTGAGCGCCGCACCCATGACCGGCGCCCTCACGCCCGGCATCGGCAGGGTCATGAAGGCGGGTCGCTGGGTGTCGGCGTTGACCTCGACTGAGCGCACCATCCCGCTCTCGGTGATGAACCAGAACTGGTAGACGCTGCCGGCCGGGGCCGGCGGCAGGCCGTGCACGATGACGCACCAGCGGTGCGACACCGCGTCCTGGAAGATCAGCAGTCCACCTTCGTGGCCATCCATCGAAATGCGCGTCTGCAGCACTTGATGGGCGCGGCGGAGCACCGACAGCGTGTCCTGCAGCGCCGCCAGCTCGCCCTCGCGCTCGGCCAGCAGGGTCCGCAACTCGCGGCGCTCGCTCCGCCCGCTCAGCGCCGCGCCCCCCGCCACCAGGGCCAGCGCGGCCGCGGCAGCCAGTGGCAGCCACCGCCGCCACCGGTTTGGCCGGGCCAGGATCTCGCCGGCCATCCGGCGCGCGCGTCCCGGCTCCGCTGGCACCGGATCCACGGCCATGCCCAGCCAGCCGAGCTCCCGCTCCAGCCGGTCGGTCCCCCGGGCGCACTCGTCGCAATGCACCAGGTGGTTACGGAAGGCGCGCTCCTCGCCAGGCTCGAGGCTTCGGGCCACGTATGCCTCGCGGTGTTCGACGTACCACTCGTGGGTGGTCACAGGACCCAGTCCTTGATCGGCGCGAGCGCCACTCCGAGCTTGCCGAACGCGAGGCGAAGCCGGGTTTTGACGGTCCCGACCGGAATGGCGAGCTCGCGCGCGATCTCGGAGTGGGTGAGCCCGCGAAAGTAGGCCAGCCGTACGACCGAGCGCTGCTCCTCGGGCAGCCCCGCAAGCGCCCGATGTACCGACTCGTGCACGTGCCAACCCGGAAGCGCCGCTTCGTCCACCTCGGCAGGGCCTGCCTGGGCGGGGGGCAGCTCCCCGTAAGCATCCGCCCGCGCCAGCTTCAGCCGGCGGCGGCGACGGCCGCGGAGCCGGTCGATGGCGCGGTTTCGCGCGATCCGGAGCAGCCAGGGCAGGAGCATCTCGTTCTCGTCGCCGAGACTGCTGGCACGGTCCCACGCGGACGCGAACACCTCCAGCACGACCTCCTCCGCCTCGTCGTGATCAGCCAACATCGACCGGGTGACCCCGAGCAGCCAGGGACTGGCGACCTCGATCAGCTCCACGAGCGCCTGCTCGTCCCGCGCCATCAGCCGCCGGCGCAGCGAGGCTTCGCCCGCCAGGGCAAACCTGCGGCTGCCGCCGGGCGCGGCATCCGGCGGGTCGACACCTCCCTGGCGGGGCGGCACGGAGCGGGGCATGGCTCCTACGAATGTGCTTTCAATGTGCTTCGCGAACGTGGCGGGGTGGAGCGGAGTGAGGAATCCCGACGGCCACGCTCGACCCATCCCCGGCAAGATCCCTCGCGATCGCTCCCGGCGACAGGGGCTGACCGGCGCCCTGACAGGGATCGTTACCCGACATACGCAAAGCCCAGCGATGCCGCAAGAGCATCGTTCAGTGAACGACGCCGGGAACGGTCTGGTTCTGTGCTGCGAGAAGCGGGGAGAGTAGCGGACGCTCGGGGAGGAGCAAGGACCGGCCGCGCGCCGAGGTGCTGGCGCGCGAGCCGGACCCTCGTTCTCTCGGCCTATGCTCGTCGCGCGCCGACGGCGACGAGCACCACACCGCCCACGATGGCCAATGCACCGAGGACCGGAGGGATCGGCAGCGATTCCTTCTTGTCGGCGCTGGCCTGGATGGGCCCGAGGTCGAGCACCTTCTCCTTATGCGTGAAAGAGAGGCCGCCGAACGCGAAGCCGGCGATGCCGAGCACGATGAGGATGATACCCACGATCGTGGCGGGCTTCATCGTGCCCACCCGTAGTCGAGCAACCGCGCGAGCGCAATGACGCTGGCCACGACGAGGAGGCTGGTCCAGAGCATGAGAGGTCTCCCGGCACTTGGGGTCGGTCCTGCATGAGACTGCGAACCAGGCAGGGTACACCGCGCCGCGACCGGTCGCGGTGAGCGCAGTCACGGGACCGGCCGGTGCTTTCGGCGCTGGACGCTCTCCTTCCGCGCCGGTAGCTTCCTGAGTCCGCAGCAGACGATACGTCCTCGAGGAGTCGCATGGCGACCCAGACCCGACCGGTTCCCCCGGAGAGCTCCGCCGAGCCCTCGGGGTTCGAGCCCTTCGTCCCGCCGTCCCAGTCGCCGGCGGAACTGACGCTCCGCGCCCTCATCCTGGGCGCCATCCTCGGCATCGTCTTCGCCGCCTCGAGCGTCTACCTGGCGCTGAAGATCGGGCTCACGGTCTCCGCTTCGATCCCGATAGCGGTGCTCTCTGTGGCGTTCTTCCGGACCCTCGGCCGCTCGACGATCCTGGAGAACAACATCGTCCAGACCACCGGCTCCGCCGGCGAGTCGATCGCCGCGGGCGTCGTGTTCACGCTTCCCGCCATCCTGCTCATGGGCTATGACCTGAGCGTGGGGAAGGTGGCGGTGATCGCCGTGGTGGGCGGTCTGCTGGGCATTCTGATGATGATCCCGCTCCGCCGGGCGCTCATCGTGAAGGAGCACGGCCGGCTTACCTACCCGGAAGGCACCGCCTGCGCCGAGGTACTCGTGGCGGGCGAGAAGGGCGGGTTGCAGGCGCGGCTCCTGTTTCAGGCGTTCGGGCTGGCGTTCGTCTACAAGTTCCTCATGTCCGGGCTCAAGGCCTGGAAGGAATATCCCGGCTGGGTCTCGACCTCGTACAAGGGAGCGTCGATCTCCGCGGAAGTCTCGCCCGAGCTGCTCGGGGTCGGCTACATCATCGGGCCGCGGATCGCCGGGTATCTCTTCTCCGGCGGCTGTCTCGCCTACCTGGTGCTCATCCCCGCCATCAAGCTCTTCGGGAGCGGCCTCACCAGGCCGATCTTCGCCGAGACCAAGCTCATCGCCGACATGAGCCCGAACGAGGTCCGGGCGAATTTCGTGTTCTACATCGGCGCCGGCGCGGTGGCTACGGCGGGAATTCTCTCGCTGATCCGGGCGCTCCCCACCATCCTTTCGGCGTTCCGCTCGGGCTTCCAGGATCTCCGGGGCAGCGTGGGCGAGCGCGCGGCGCGGCTCCGCACCGACCGCGACCTGCCGGTGTGGGTGACGGTGGCAGGCGCCATAGCTCTCGCGCTGTTCCTGACGGTGCTGCCCCAGCTCGCCGTGAATCTGCTCGGCGCCGTGCTGATCATCCTGTTCGGCTTCTTCTTCGTCGTGGTCTCCTCGCGCATCACCGGGGAAATCGGGTCGAGCGCGAACCCGATCTCGGGGATGACCATCGCCGCGCTGATCGGTACGGCGGCCATCTTCCTGCTCATCGGCTGGACCGGCGTGGACCACCGGGTCGGCGCCATCTCCATCGCGGCGGTGATCGCCGTGGCCGCGGGAAACGCGGGCGCCACCAGTCAGGACCTCAAGACCGGGTACCTCGTGGGCGCCACCCCGCGGCGCCAGCAGCTCGCCATCATGGTGGGCGCGGTGACATCGGCGCTGGTGATCGGCTGGACGCTCACGCTGCTCAACCAGACCTACACCACGATCCTGCCGGAGCGGCATCCCGGCGTCGCGCTGCAGGCCTCGCCGCCCGATCAGGCGGGCCGCTCGGTCACCGCGCTCGGCGAGCGGATGCAGCACGCCGGCCGCGAGTGGGAAGTGGTCCGCGTGAACCTGCCGGTCGAGGGCGTGCAGCCCGGCAAGTACCTGATCGACCCCACGACGCGCGAGGTGGCGTACCTGGTGGACCCGGGCATCGGTGGCCGGGTGCGCGAGATCGACGGGCGGCCGATCACCAAGCTCGACTCGCCCAAGGCCACGATCATGGCGCTCGTCACCGACGGGATTCTCACCCGGAAGCTGCCCTGGGGCCTGGTGCTGATCGGCGTCTTCCTCACGCTCGCCATCGAGCTCATGGGGCTCCAGTCGCTCCCCATCGCCGTCGGCGTATACCTCCCGATCTCGACTTCATCCGCGATGTTCGCCGGCGGCGCGGTGCGTTGGCTCATGGAGCGGAACGCCCGCGGAGCGGCGCGGTCGATCGCCGAGGTCGAGTCGGGGCCCGGCGTCCTGTTCGCCAGCGGGCTCATCGCCGGCGGGGCGCTCGCGGGGATCGCGGTGGCGGGCATCGCGGCCGCGCTGGTGCGGCAGGCCGACGCCGCGCAGGTGCCGGCGGCGGACTATCTGGCGCACGTGGCAGGCCTCGAGGACGCGCTCGGCAGCGTGGCCCAGCAGGACCTCGTGGCGCTCGCGGCGTTCGCCGCCATGGCGCTGGTGCTCTACCGGATCGCGCGGCGCTGATCATGGAGCCGGCTCCCGCCGTTTCGGCCTCCATCCGCGCGCGGATCATTTATGGTGCGCTGGTCATGGGCATCCTAACCTTCGGCGCGCTGGCGTGGGCGCTCAGCGAGTACTCCCTGCCCGCCGGCGCGCTGCCCGACCGCCGCGTCCTCTATGCTGCCCTGGCCCTGGTGAGCGCCACCGGATTCGGGGCGGCGATGTTCAGCGTCGCCCGGCTGCCGTCGCCCTCGGGCGGGACCACGGTGGACGACTGGTGGCAGCTCAATCTCGGCCGTGTGGTGATCGTCTGGGCCCTGGTCGAAGCGCCCACGCTGCTCGGGGTCCTGGCCTACGTCCTCACCCGTGACTTCCGCACCCTGCTCGCGCCGTTCATCGGCCTGCTCTTCTTCGCCAGCTACCGGCCCAGCCGCCTGACCGAGCGCTGACGTTCCCCAACCCGCTACCGACATGACTCCCGAATCGCTGACGTTTCTCAAGACCCTGCTCGACACGCCCGGCCCGTCCGCGTTCGAGGCCGCCCCCGCGCGGGTGTGGCGCACGGAGGCCGAGCGGTTCGCCGGCAGCGTGCGCGCGGACGTGGCCGGCAACTCGTTCGCCACGCTCAACGGCGACGGCCGGCCCCGGGTGATGTTCGCCGGGCATATCGACGAGATCGGCATCATGGTGAGTCACATCGACGACGAAGGCTACATCAGCTTCGACACGATCGGCGGCTGGGACCACCAGGTGTTCGTCGGCCAGCGCGTGCGCATGCTGGGACGCGAGGGTCCGGTGGCCGGCGTCGTGGGCAAGAAGGCGATCCACCTGATGGAAAAGGAGGACCGCGAGAAGGTGTCCAAGGTGGAGGAGCTCTGGATCGACATCGGCGCCGCCGGGCGCGCGGAAGCGGAGCGGCGGCTCCGGATCGGCGACCCCGGCGTGCTGGCGGCGGGGGTGCTCGAGTTTCCCAACGGCCGGCTGGTGAGCCGGTGCATCGACAACCGCATCGGCGCGTTCGTGGTGCTCGAGGCGCTGCGGCAACTGGCGGACGGTCCGCGCCCCGCCGCGTCGGTCACCGCGGTCGCGACGACCCGGGAAGAGATCGCCGCGACGGGCGGAGGCGCCCGCTCGTCGGCGGCCACGCTCGAGCCCGACGTGGCGATCGTGGTGGACGTGACCCACGCGACCGACTACCCCGGGATCGACAAGCGGCGGCACGGGGACTATCGGCTCGGCGGCGGCCCGGTGCTCTCACGCGGGGCGTCGGTCAGCGAGATCGTGTTCGAGCGGCTGGCCGAGGCGGCGGACGCCGAGCGGATCCCGTACGCGATCGAGGCCGCGTCGCGCGACACCCACACCGACGCCGAGGCGATCTTCAACGCCCACCGAGGCGTCGCGACGGCGCTCGTGTCGGTGCCGAACCGGTACATGCACAGCCCCAACGAGATGATCGCCATCGAGGACCTGGACCGCACGGCCCGGCTGCTCGCGGCATTCGTGCGGCGGCTCGCGCCAGACACCGACTTCGTGCCGCGCTGACTCCGCTAGTATTCTCCTACGTATGTCGGTACGCCTGCCCTCGGTCACATTGTGCGCCCTGCTCGCCCTCGCCACGGCGCCGCGACTGCACGCACAGTTCGGGACCCCACCCAGAGAGGTTCCCCGGCCGGTCGTCCCCCGAATCCTGCCCATCGACGATATCCGCTTTCTGAGCGACGACCGGCTGGCGGGGCGCCTCACCGGGAGCCCGGGCGCAGACACGGCGGCCGCCTACCTGGCACGCCGGTTCGGGGCGGTCGGCCTCCAGCCCGGAGCCGGCGGGTGGTATCAGGTCTTCACCGTGCAGCGCGACGCACCGGCGGCCCAGCACGCGCATGCCGCGGGGCTCACCGGCCGCAACGTGATCGGTGTCCTGCCCGGCCGGGACCCGACGCTCCGCAACGAGGCCGTGATCGTCGGGGCGCACTACGACCATCTCGGACTCGGCGGCTTCGGGAGCCTCGACCCGGACAGCACCGGCAAGGTGCACAACGGCGCGGACGACAACGCCTCCGGCGCGGCGATGCTGATCGAGATCGCGGCGCGATTGGAGGCGGCGCCGCCGGCGCGCACCGTGGTGTTCATCGCGTTCAGCGGCGAGGAGCTCGGCCTGCTTGGCTCCTCGTATTATGTGAACCATCCGATCTACCCGCTCTCGACCACGCTCGCGATGATCAACCTCGACATGGTCGGGCGCCTCAGGCAGAAGCGGCTGATCGTCTACGGCTCGCGGACCGCCCGGGAGTTCCCCGCGCTGCTCGACTCGCTCAACTGGCACGCGGGACTCGACCTCAGGGCGCAGGGGGACGGGTACGGCCCCAGCGACCAGTCGCCGTTCTATGCCGCGGGGAGACCGGTGTTGCACTTCTTCACCGACCTGCACGAGGATTATCACCGGACCACCGACGATTGGCAGAAGATCAACGTCGAGGGACTCGAGCAGGTGGCCGACTTCACCACTGGCCTGGTGACGGCGCTGGCCAACCGCGCGGCGCCCCTCACACCGGTCACGGAGCCGCCGGCCTCGCCCGGGGGCACCGCGGCGGCGGCGGGCTACGGTGCCTATCTCGGCACCGTGCCGGACATGTCCGGCAATCCGGCGGGCGAGCGGCTGTCGGGCGTGCGCCTGGTCGGCGTGCGCGCCGGGAGCCCGGCCGAGCGCGCAGGACTCCGGGGCGACGACATCATCACCAGGATCGGAGACAGGAACGTGCCAGACCTGCAGGCGATGACCGACGCGCTCCGGAGCCATCAGCCGGGAGACACGGTGGCCATCGTGATCCGGCGCGGCAACGCCGTCACAACGCTGCGCGCCACCCTCGGCGCCCGCGGGGGCTGAGCGTGGCTGTCCTCGACGCCGATCGTGTCGTGGCGGCACTCCGGGGCGCCTTTGCCCGGGAAGCCGGCCGAGCGGACCTGCTCAGGACGGCCGCCGAGCGGATCCGGGCGGCCGGGGCGCCGTACACCTCCGTCTACCTCTACATGCTGCACGGCGACGAGCTGGTGCTCGAGGCGTTTGCCGGGCGCGAGACCGATCACACCCGCATTCCCGTCGGGACCGGCGTCTGCGGAACGGCCGTGGCCACGGGACTCGACCAGAATGTTCCCGACGTGCGCTCCATCTCCAATTACCTCGCGTGCAACGCGTGGACGCGCTCCGAGCTGGTCGTGCTGATCCGGCGCGGACCGAAGATTCTGGGACAGATCGATATCGACAGCGACGTCCCCAACCCCTTCGCCCCGGACGAGGAAGCGGCGGTGCGGAAGGTGGCGGACGCGCTGGCGGTGCTCCTCTAGCGCCGGTCGTGCAGATGCAGGTCCCGATCAGGGGTGTCGAGCTCTTCGTCCGCCGGATCGGGGAGGGGCCGCCCACGGTGGTCCTCCATGGCGGCCCCGGAGCCGACCACGAGTACCTCCGCCCAGGGTTCGATGCGCTGGCACAGGGGCGCGAGCTCGTGTACTACGATCAACGCGGCGGCGGGCGCTCGAGCGTGGCCCGGGATGTTCCGGTCGGCTGGCGGGAACAGGTCGCCGACCTCGAAGCGCTCCGCGAGCACTGGGGGCTGGAGCGGCTCACGCTGGCCGGCTACTCCTGGGGCGGGCTCCTCGCGCTGCTGTACGCGCTCGAGCACCCCGGCCGGGTCGGCCGCCTGGCGCTCGTCTCGCCCGCGCCCACCTGGCGAGCGGCGCGCGATCGGTTCGAGGCCACCTTCGCGCGGCGCAATCTGGCGCCGGCGCTTCAGGAGGAGCGCCGCCGGCTCCGCGAGAGCGGGCTCCGCGAGCGCGACCCCGCGGCGTTCCAGCGGCGGCTCTTCGAGCTCTCGGTGGCGCCTTATTTCTTCGACCCTTCCCGCGCGCGCGAGCTCACACCATTCCGGATCACGGGCCGAACCCAGCAGGAGGTTTGGCAGAGTCTCGGCGACTTTGATCTCCGCCCCCGGCTGCCCGAGCTGCGTGGCCTCCCGGCGCTCGTGGTGCACGGCGAGGAGGACCCGATTCCGATCGAGGCCGCGCGGGCCACAGCGGAGCTGATCGGCGCGCGCTTCGAGGCGTTTCCCCGATGCGGGCATGTGCCGTATGTGGAGGCGTTCGAGGAGTTTCGGGACGCGTTGGGCGGGTTTCTCTGAGATCTGCCCGGGCCGCCCTTCCGACGGGCTATCTTCCGGCATGACCCATCCTACCCCCTTCGACCTGGTCTTCGCCCGTACGGCAGAGACCGTTTTCCCCGTCATCCGGAGCGCCCTCGAGCGCGAGGGGAGCGCCGCCGCCGACCGCGACGCCTTCCTGCTCATCCCGGAAGTCGTCGAGCTGCTGCACGACCTGCGGCCCGAGGAAGGAATGGGCGAGGGCATGGACCAGCTCGTCGCCCTCGTGCACCATGCCTACGTCCTGTGGGACGCCGGCACGCTCATCCTCCCGCTCACGTCGGAGCGGCTCTCGACCCTGCTCGACTCACCGGCACCGCCCGCACCCGCGTCCGGAAAGGCGGCCCGTGCCTACTACGTGCAGCTCCTCGAGCGGCAGGTCTGGGCCCGGGTGATCGACGGGCAGGCAGCGGAGCCGATGGACGGGTGCTTCGTGCACGAGGCCGACGGCGAGCTGCGCGTGCTGGGAATCTTCGGGCTCCGGCCGGATCGGGACGGCTTCAGCGCCGTGGAGACGGCGGGACCCCGCCCCTCGGAGCTGCGGCGGCTCGACGGAACGCCGCTCTTCTCGCCGGTGCTCGCCGGCGGCCAGGCCGCCGGCCTCTACTCGATTCTCGGTGGCGAGGAGCTGCTCGAGCTCGGCTGGCGCACCCGGGCCCTCGCCGGCGAGCTCGCGGCCGCAGCCCGATGACCGACGCCGTCCGGAGCTTCATGGACAAGAAGGCGGTCGCCCAGGTGCTGGAGCAGATCGCCGCCTTCCTCGAGCTCAAGGCCGAGAACCCGTTCCGGATCCGCGCATTCCGCACGGCCGCCCGGGCTGTCGGCAGCTTCCCGGGCGATCTCCGCGAGGGGATCGAGGACGGCAGCCTGGCGGCGACCAAGGGGGTCGGCCCGGCGACGCTCCAGATCGTCGCGGAGATCGTGGCCACCGGCCGAGCGAGCATGCTGGAGGAGTTGCGCGAGCAGATCCCGCCGGGACTGGTCGAGATGCTGGCCATCTCGGGGCTGGGTGTCGCCAAGATCCGGCAGATGCACGAAGTGCTCGACATCGACTCGGTCCCGGAGCTCGAGGCCGCGGCGCTCGACGGCCGCCTCGCCCGCCTGCCCCGCTTCGGCCCCAAGACCTCCGAGAACATCCTCAAGGGAATCGCATTCCTGCGGCAGGCCAGCGCCTACCGGCTCTCGCACCACGCGGCCGACGAGGCGGAGGGGCTCCGGGCAGCACTCGAGCGGCTGCCCGGCGTGCTCGAGGCCGTGGTCGCGGGCGAGGTCCGGCGGCGCACGGAGGTGGTGCGCGACATCGTCATCGTGCTCGTGGCGGATGTGCCGCCGGCCGAGCTGTTCAGGCGGCTGGGCCAGTTGCCTGGCATTCACGAGTTCGCCGGTCAGGACGACCGGCGGCTGACGCTTCGGTTCGCCGGCGGCGCGAGCGCCCAGATCGTGGTAACGACGCCGGTGAATGCCGGTGCGGTGCTGGTTCAGGCCACCGGGAGCGAGAGCCACCTGCGCGAGCTCGCGGCGCACGCGGCGTCGCGCGACTTCAGTCTCACCGGCGCCGCTCTCTGGCGCGGGAGCGACTTCGTCCCCACGCCGGATGAGGCGCGCTTCTACGCTGCCCTGGACCTCGACTGCATCCCGCCGGAGCTTCGCGAGGGGCAGGGAGAAGTCGAGGCCGCGGCGCACCATGCCCTGCCCACCCTGCTCGAGCGGAGTGACCTGCGGGGCTTTCTCCACTGCCACACCCGGTACTCGGACGGATCGAGCTCGGTCGAGGAACTGTCGCTCGCGTGCCGGGACGCCGGGTTCGAGTACGTGGGCATCACCGACCACAGCCAGGCCGCGGCGTATGCCGGAGGGCTCAAGCCGGACGACCTCGCCCGGCAGTCGGACGAGATCGACGAAGTCAACGCCCGGCTCGATGGGATCCGGGTGCTCAAGGGGGTCGAAGCCGACATCCTGCAGGACGGCCGCATCGACTTCGACGAATCGGTCCTGGCGCGGCTCGATTTCGTGATCGCCTCGGTGCACAGCCGGTTCAACATGGGCGAGCGGGAGATGACCGCGCGCATGCTCGCCGCCATGGATAACCCGTACCTCACGATACTCGGGCATCCGACCGGCCGGCTCCTGCTCTCGCGCGAGCCGTATGGACTGGACATCGATGCCGTGATCGAGAAGGCCGCCGCCACCGGCGTGGCCCTCGAGATCAACGCGGACCCGCACCGACTCGATCTCGACTGGCGCGTGGTGCGCCGGGCGCGCGAGCGCGGTGCGGCGATCTCTATCGGCGCCGACGCACACAACGTGGCCGGGATCGCGAACGTCGAGTTCGGCGTCGGGACCGCGCGGAAAGGCTGGCTCGGGCCGGACGACGTCCTGAACACGCTGCCCGTCGAGCAGTTCCTGGCGCGCGCGGCACGCCGGAAGCCCGGATGACGGTCAGGCAAACCGCCGCGGAGCGGCGCCGGACCGGGGGATACCCGGCCCGGCGCACGCGTGACGCGCCGGAGCGCGCACCCGAGATCCTCACCCGTCTGCTGGCGGCGTACCCGGATGCCCACTGCGCGCTGGAGCATCGCGATGCCTTCGAGCTGCTCTGCGCCACGATCCTCTCGGCGCAATGCACCGACGCGAGGGTCAATCTCGTCACGCCGGTGCTGTTCGAGCGCTATCCCACGCCGGAGGCGCTGGCGCGGGCCAGACCGTCCGAGCTCGAGGCCATCATCCAGCCCACCGGCTTCTTCCGCAACAAGACCCGGAGCCTGATCGGGATGGCTCAGGCCCTCGTTGCCGACCACGGTGGCCAGGTCCCGCGGACGATGGAGGAGCTGCTCAGCCTGCCCGGTGTCGGCCGCAAGACCGCGAATGTCGTCCTCGGTAATGCGTTCGGCATCAACGCGGGGATCACCGTGGACACCCATGTGGCGCGACTGAGTCGGCTGCTCGGGCTCACGCGCCATTCGGACCCGATCAGGATCGAGCAGGACCTCATGCCGATCTTCCCCCGGGACCATTGGGCCCTGCTTTCCCATCTGCTGATCTTCCACGGGCGCAGGATCTGCATTGCGCGGCGGCCCCGGTGCGAGGAATGCGTGCTGTCCGACCTCTGCCCCTCGTCCCGGGTGTGACGGGCAAGGAACTTGCTCGTTCCCGCACGCGATTTACCGTGCTTGAGCTCTCCCGCCCTCTGCCGAAGGTCGAGCTCCCCCACCGGGGGGAGCGGCCCCGCGCTGGCTGCGCAAGCCGTTCAGAGGCCAACACCTAGCTAGTCCGGAGCGACGAGTGGCCCAGCACGACGAGGGGATGGTCCCCGCGGTGGCGCTGGACGAGCCGCCCCCGCATCCCGAGCTCCCGCATGACGGGGAGGAGGACCGCACGGACGGTGTCGCGGATGGCCATATCCGCCGCATTCTCGTGGTCGCCCCACAGCCGTTCTATGAGGACCGGGGCACGCCGATCGCGGTGCGCCAGGTCCTCCAGGCGCTGGGCGAGTTGGGCCGGTCGGTAGACCTGCTCACGTTCCCGGTCGGGGAGGATATCGCCGTGCCCCGGCTGCGCATCTTCCGCTCGGCCAACCCGCTCGGATTCCGGAGCGTCCCCATCGGTTTTTCGGCGCGCAAGGTCGTGCTCGATGTGCCGCTGGCCATCGCGCTCCGACAGCGGCTGGCGCGCGAGCGGTACGACTGCATCCACGCCGTCGAAGAGGCGGCATTTCCGGCCGCGCTCCTCGCGCGACGGCATGGCATCCCGCTGCTGTACGACATGCAGTCGAGCCTTGCGGAGCAGCTCGCCCGGCTTGGGCCGTTCGGCTGGCCGCCCGTCCCGAGTGTATTGAACGCGATGGAACGCTGGCTGCTGCGCCGCTCGAGCCTGGTGGTCACCAGCGCCGGGCTCGCGGCCCGGGTACAGGCAACCGTGCCCGAAATTCCCGTCCGCGAATGGCTGTTCCCGAGCGCACCGGCGGAATCCACCCCGGCCGACGTGCAGGCGCTTCGCGAAGCACTCGGCCTGTCAGGCCGCGAGTCCGTGGTGCTCTACAGCGGGTCCTTCGAGGCTTACCAGGGACTGGCCGAGCTGATCGCCGCGATTCCCGTGGTGCGCGCACGGATGCCGGACGCCACGTTCGTGCTGGTGGGCGCGGAGCGGGCCAACGGGCTGGTGGCGCACACCGGCGCCGAGTCGCTGGTCACCTCGGGCGCGCTCAGGATCGTGGACCGCCAGCCACGAGACCGGATGCCGTCGTTTCTGGCACTGGCCGACGTACTCGTCTCGCCGCGCGCGTTCGGCGGCAACCTGCCGCTCAAGGTGTTCGACTATCTGGCGGCGGGCCGCCCGATCGTGGCCACCGACATCCCCACCCATCGCACCGTGCTGGCGGAGGACCGGGCGGTGCTCGTCGCACCGCACTCCGAGGCGCTCGCCCGGGGAATCCTCGCGGTGCTCGCCGAACCCGCCCGGGCTCGGCGGCTGGCCGCCGCGGCGCGCCGGTACGCCCGCATCCATTTCGGCTGGAGCGGCTTCGTGCGCTCCGTCGAGGCCCTTTATGCGGAGGTGGGACGGCATGCCGGCGTCGCCGCGGGCTGAGCCGACCGTCTCGGTCGTCATCCCGGCGCGGAACGAGGCGGAGAGGATCACCGCCCTCGTCAACGCCGTGCGGCGGCAGGCCCCGCGCGGGTGGTCCACCGACGTGGTGGTGGTGGATGATGGCTCGACCGACGGCACCGCCGCTGCCGCCCGCGCGGCAGGCGCGCGGGTCGTAGAGCTCGGCCCGCGCTCCGGCGGCAATCCGGCCGCGGCGCGTAACCGTGGCGCGCTCGCCGCCGAGGGAGATCCTCTCGTCTTCCTGGATGCGGACTGTGCGCCGCTCGAGGGCTGGCTGCCCCGCCTGCTCGCGGGCCATGAGTCAGGCGCCGCGGTGGTCGGTGGCGCGCTCGACCTGCCGCCCGGACTTCCCGCCATGGCGCGCTGCGACTACTACTGCGGGTGGTATCACGTCCACTCCCGCCGCCCGGCGGGAGAAGTGCCCAACCATCCACCCGGCAATCTGAGCGTCCGCCGGGCCGACTTCGCCGCCACGCGGGGCTTCACCGAGCAGCAGCCGGTGGCGTACGCGCACGAGGAGCTCGCGTGGCAGGCGGAGATTCGCCGGCGCGGCGGCCGCATCGCGTTCGAGCCGGCTGCCGTGGTCCATCACCACAACCGCCCGGGCTTTCGCAATCTCCTCCGCCGGAACTACCGCTGGGGGTTCAGTGCCATCGAGAGCAAGGCAGCGACGGGAGCGGCCCGTCTGGCCTGGGTTTATGGCCATCCCGCATTGCTGATCGCCGGGAGCGTCCCCATCGCGGTGGGAACCACGGCATACATCATGGGCTGCTGGGCGCGGGCGGGCGTGTTCGAGCCCCTGCTGATGCTTCCAGCCGTGCTCGCGGCGCGGCTGGCGTACTCCGCCGGCCTGGTGGCCGGCGGCGTGCGCTGGATGCGACACGGCGCGGCGGCAGCGGAGGTGAGGCCGCGATGGGAGTGAAGGTCAGCGTGGCGGTATGCACCCACGGCCGCCCCGCGCAGCTCGCGCGCGCGCTGGCCTCGCTCGAGGCCCAGCGGCCTGCGGCGGCGGAGATCCTCGTCGTGGACAACGCGCCGCGGGACGATGAGACGCGGTCGCTCGTGGCCGAGCGGTTCCCCGCGGTTCGCTACGTCCACGAGCCGGTTCAGGGGCTGGACTTCGCGCGTAACCGCGCGCTGACGAGCGCACGCGGGGACGTGGTCGCCTTCCTCGACGACGACGCCGTGGCCGCCGAGGGATGGCTCGGCGCGCTGGCCGCGGCGTTCGACGCCGACCCCACGGTGGTGGTGTGCACCGGACGCGTCGAGGCTCTGGGCCGGGCGACCGAGGGCGAGCGGGTGTTCGAGGCCAACGGCGGTTTCTCCCGCGGGCCTGATCGCATCCGGCTCCCCGCCGATGCGGCCCGGCCGCTGCACGGCCGGCCGGCCCCGCTCATCGCGTGGGCGGTGAGCGTCGGCAGCGGATGCAGCTACGCGGTGCGCCGCGCGACCGCCCTCGCCCTCGGCGGCTTCGATGAGGCGCTCGACCTGGGCGCCGCCCTGCCCGGCGGGGGCGACCACGATCTGCTCTGGCGGGCGCTGCAGGCCGGCCACACCGTGGTGTACGAGCCGGCGGCGCTGGCTCGGCACGAGCACCGGCCCGCAGCCGACGGCGTGTACGCCCAGGTGGTGGGCCATCAGCGCGCGCTGCTCGCGTTCCTGTACAAACACGTCGTGTACGCGGACGGCCGGTCCCGCGGGCCGCTGGCCGGCTATCTGGCCTGGCGCCTGGTGAAACCGGGCGTACGCCTGGCGCGCCGCGCGGTAGGGCGCGATCCGCTGCCGGCGCCGGTGCTGGCCCGCATGTGGTGGAACTGCTGGGCAGGCCTGGCCGCGTACCCGCGCGCACGACGCCTCGCGCGCGCCCGCCGGTCATCGCACGCATGGTGAGCGCCGCTGTCCCCCGGGCCGCCGCCGGGTTCCCCCGGCTCCGCCAGGTGTGGCGGTACCGCGAGCTGCTTCGCGGTCTCGTCGTCCGGAACCTCAAGGTGAAGTACCAGCGCTCGCTGCTGGGCTTCGTCTGGACACTGGTGAATCCGCTCCTCACCGTGTCGATCCTGGTCGTGGTGTTCAGCCACGTGGTCCGGATCCAGGTGCCGCACTACTGGGCGTTCCTGTTGAGCGGCTACTTCGTCTGGAACTTCATGCTCCAGACGCTCACTACCGGAACGTGGATCTTCTCCGAGCACTCGCGCCTGACCCGGAGCGTGGCGTTTCCCAGCGAGATCCTGGTGTTCAGTGCGGCGGGCTCTCGGCTCATCGAGTTCCTGGCGGAGATCTCGCTGATCCTCCTCGCCCTGATCCTGCTGCACCACCATGGCGTTCCCGCCAGCTACGCGCTGGTGCCCGTGCTGATCGTGCTGCAGGTCGTGCTCGCCGTGGGACTGGCCCTCCCGATCGCGACGCTGTCCGTCTTCTACTACGACATGTACCACGCGCTTCCGATCGCCCTCACTTCGCTGTTCTATCTTTCGCCCGTGTTCTACCCGGCGAGTATGGTGCCCGAGTCGCTGCGCACCCTCTATTTTCTGAATCCCATCGCAGGACTCCTGACGCTCTACCACGAGGTACTCTACGCGGGCCGCTGGCCGGCGCCGACGCTGCTGCTGGGGACCTGCGCCGCGACGGCGCTCGTCTGGGTGCTCGGGTATGCCATCTTCCACCGCTATGCCGCCAGCTTCGCCGAAATTGTCTGACCCGGCGCCGCGGGTCGAGCTCCAGGGCGTCTCCAAGCGGTTCTACTTCTACGAGCACCGGACCAGCTCGCTTCGGGAGTGGTTCATCCGGCGCGTGCTGCGCCGGCCGATCCACGTTCGGCGCGCGGCGTTCTCGCTTCGGGGAGTCAACCTCCGCGTCGAGCCGGGGGAGGCCGTGGCGCTGCTCGGCCACAACGGCTCGGGCAAGAGCACCGTGCTCCGCCTGGTCGCCGGCATCTATCAGCCGACGGCCGGCACCATCAGGACCAGCGGCCGCATCACGGCTGTCATCGAGCTCGGCGCCGGATTCCACCCCGAGCTCACCGGCGCCGAAAACATTCGCCTGTATGGCGCCGTCCTCGGCCTCACCCGCCGCGAGCTGGCGGAGCACTACGAGGATATCGTCGAATTCGCGGGCATGGGCGACTCGCTCGACACCCCGCTCAAGTACTACTCCAGCGGCATGGAAGCCCGGCTCGCGTTCTCGGTGGCGGTCTGCCTGCAGCCGGCCATCCTCCTGCTGGACGAGGTGCTCGCCGTGGGCGACGCGGAGTTCCGTACCCGCTGCCTGGCGCGCCTGTGCGACTTCCGCGAGCAGGGCGGCACGCTGCTGCTGGTCTCGCACGAGCTGGAGCAGGTGCGCGCGCTCTGCACCCGCGGGATCTGGCTGCGCGAGGGGCGCGTGATCATGGACGCCGACATCGAGACCGTGCTGGCGGCCTATCGCGCCGCCGGCGTGCCCGAACCCGCCTGAGGGGAGCACCGTGACCCGGGAACCGCTGGTGTCCGTCGTCATGCCGTGCCTCAATGAGGAGGCGGCGATCGGCCCGTGCATCGAGAAGATCCAGCGCACCTTCGCCGCCTCGGGAATCGACGGCGAGATCGTCGTGTGCGATAACGGCTCGACCGATGCCTCGGTCGCGATCGCCGAGCGGCTGGGCGCCCGGGTGGTGCACCAGCCGCTCCGCGGGTACGGAAGCGCCTACCTCAAGGGCTTCGCGAGCGCGCGCGGGCGGTACCTCGTCATGGGAGACGCCGACGACACCTACGATTTCACGCTGATCCCCCGCTTCCTGGAGGCACTCCAGGGCGAGGGGCACCAGTTCGTCACCGGCAGCCGCTATCTCGGCGGCGGCGAAGCGCACATTACCGCCCTGCACCGCTACTTCGGCAATCCGGCGCTGACCCGCATCCTCAACCTGCTGTTCGGCACCCGCTATACCGACGTCTACTGCGGCTTCCGGGCGTTCTCCCGGCAGGCGTACGACGCCATCCGGCCGGTGAGCCCGGGTATGGAGTTCAACCTCGAGCTCGCGATCAACGCCCGCCTCGCGGGGCTCAGCATCAAGGAGATTCCGATCGTCCTGGCCCCGCGGAAGGGTGAATCCAAGCTACGCACGTTCCGTGACGGCTGGCGCAGCCTGCGCATGATGCTGCTCTACTCGCCCAACAAGCTCTTTCTGGCGCCCGGCGTGACGCTGCTCGCGGTGGGGCTGCTGCTCCACCTCGCGGTGCTCCTCGGCCTGGTGCGGTTCGGCGGCCGACCGGCCTCCGGAGTGACGGCGGTGTTCGCCACCATCTTCAGCGTCGTCGGATTCGAGATCCTGAGCCTGGGACTCCACACCAAGACGTATTCCTGGACCCGCCGCTTCGATCGGAACAATCAGGCGCTGGCGGGCTTCTACCGACGCTTCACGCTCGAGACCGGGTTGATTCTCGGCAGCGGGCTCATTGCCGCGGGCGGAGGCATTCTGGTGGCGGTCGTGGCGGAGTGGATGCGCTCCGATCTTCTGCCCCTGCCGCACCCCGAGTGGGTGTCGTTCGCGGCCACGCTGGTCATCATCGGGTTCAGCACGCTGTTTTCGTCGCTGTTCATCTCCGCCATGTCGATGAGCCGGCCGCAGGACCCCGCGTGACCGCCGCGTTCGCCTCGCCCTGGGGCCGCGCCGACCGGCGCTGCCTCGCGGCGCTCCTGGCCGTGGCGGTGGCGCTCTGGCTACCCCGGCTCCGTGGGCCGCTCGACCTGCGCTACGACGCGGGGGTGTATTACATCCTCGGCACCTCGCTGGCGGAGGGGCGCGGCTATCGGCTGCTCAACGAGCCCGGCGCGATTCAGGCGATCCAGTACCCGCCTCTGCTGCCGGCCGCCGGCGCGGTCGTGGAACGCGCGCTCGGTACCGACGATCCGGCAGTGGTCGGTCACTGGCTCCGGCTGGGGAGCGTCCTGCTCTATGCCGGGTACGCCGCCGCGGCGTACGTCATGTGCCGGCGGTTCCTCGCACCCGGCTACGCCTGCCTCGCGGCACTGCTGGCCATCGTCCACAGCCACACGATCTTTCTCTCCGATTTCTTCGCCGCCGACGTGCCCTACGCCTTCGTCAGCACGCTCTTCTTCGCGGTGGGCGGCGGAGCGGCAGGCGGCGTGCTCGCGCTCGCGGCCTACGGCCTCCGCTCGGCGGGCATCGCGCTGCTGGGGGCCTGGGTAGCGGAGAGTCTGATCCGGAGGCGGCTCCGCCAGGGTGCCGTGCGCGGCGCGGTGGCGGCCGCCGCGGTGCTGGCCTGGCGGGGCTACACCGCGCAGGTGAAGGCGGCCCCGGCTTTCACCCACCCCGCCTACGCCTATCAGCGCGCCAACTACCAGTTCTACAACGTGGGTTATGCCGAGAACATGTGGTACGTGGACCCGTTCCGCCCCGAGCTCGGCCGGGTGTCACTCCGCGGGCTGCTCGCGCGGGTGGCCACCAACCTGCGCGGCATGCCGATGACTCTGGGCGAGGGCGTAAGCGTGCACCGGGGCTGGTGGCGCGGGGAGGTGGACAAGCTGAATGAACGGCTGTCCAACGTGCGGGTTCCGACCTGGGTGGCGGACGCCGCGATGCTGGCGCTCTGCCTGCCCGTCGTCGCGGGGCTCGTTCTGCTGGCCAGCCGCGGCGCGGTCGTGCTGGTGCTGTACACCACCGGCTCGCTGCTGCTCATCGCGCTGACTCCCTGGCCCATCCAGTTTGTCCGTTATCTGGTGCCGCTAACGCCATTTCTCACGCTGGCGGTGGTGGTGGTGCTCGCCGCTTCCACACGGCGGGCCCGCGCGACCGGGGCGCCGGGCTGGCGTGCGCTGAAGCTGACGCTGATGGGCACGGTAGGCGTCATCGCCGCCCAGCAGCTCGTGACGCTGTACCGCTCCGTCAGCAAGCATCCCGACCCGGCGGTCTACACCGACCGCGCGGGGATCCGCCACGACTATCGGCTGTTCTTCTACGATCGCACCTGGCGCCTGCACGACGACGGGCTCGACTGGCTCGCGCGCCGGGCCCGGCCCGGAGAGATCATCGCCACCTCCACGCCGCACTGGGCGTACCTCCGAACCGGCCTGCGCTCGGTGATGCCGCCCTACGAGGCGGACGCGGGACGGGCCGCGGCGCTGCTGGACTCGGTGCCCGTCACCTATCTGGTGGTGGACCAGCTCAGCTTTCTCGACGTGGGGCGCCGCTACACGGTGCCGGCCATCCAGTGGGCGCCGGATCGCTGGCGATTGATCTATGCGAAGAGCGACAGCGGCCCCAGGATCTATCGCCGGGTGGGCGGCACCGCGAAATAGACGACCGAGGCGTGCGGCAGCCGCTGTTCGCGGACCACTCTAGCGTTGGCGCGGAGCCACTCCTCCTCGGGGGCCGGCTCCCCCACATCGTGGATCCGCACCAGCGCGACCCGCTCCCGCCCGGCGACCAGCGACTCGACGTCCCCGGGCACCCGGCGGCGTCCGAGCTGGCCGACCCACGCCGCCATCGGGACGTCGCCGTCGAGATAGCGCGCGATGCCCAGCACGCCCGAGGGAATGGAATGGACCAGGACAAGCCCCCCCGGCCGGACCCACGCGCCCGCGCCGGCCGCCGCCTGGCGATACGGCTCCCAGCTCCGCGCCCTGCCGGCGAACAGGTCACGCAGTCCCGGTGACCAGGTGCCGGCGAGCAGCACCATGGCGCCCACGGCGATGCCGGTCCGGAGTCTGGCGAGCGCGAAGCCGAGGAGGAGCATTCCGGCCGGCATTCCGGCGAGCGCGTAGCGGCCGATGAGCGAGGTGGAGGTGCCCCGGAGGAGGTCGAACACGACCGGCCCGGTGCACGCGGCCATGACCCAAAGCCAGATCAGGTCTCGTCCGCCGCCGATGACGGCCGCGCGCCCGCGACGGAGCAGCGCGAGACCGAGCGCCAGCACGACGACCGCGCCGATCCGGTCCACCCATTCGACGCCGCCCCAGGCGCCGCGCCCGGAGAGGAGTCCCCAGGCGAGCGTGGGTGCCGCCATCAGCAACTTGGCGGCCGACGGGAGCCCATCGAGCCAGTGGCCGGTGACGCGCCAGCGCGCGAGGCTCTCGGGGAGCAGCCGGTACCACGGCGCCACGAGCAGCAGGGCGACGATCACGGCGGCCGCGAGCGCGCGGCGCGGGCAGCGCCCGGGCCGGAGTATGAGCCAGACCACGCAGGCCGCCCACACGAAGACGTAGAAGTAGTGGGTGAGGAGGCCGGCGGCGGCTGCGAGCGTCCAGAGCGCGACGTTCCCCGGCTCGCCCCGGTCGTGCAGCCGCAGCGTCAGCCAGGCCGTGAGCGCGGAGAAGAACCACAGCATCGAGTACATCCGCGCTTCGACCGAGTAGTAGAGGCTCACGGGGGCGACGGCAAAGAGGATGCACGCGGCCAGCGCTTCGCGCGGGCCGCCGAGTCGCCGGCCGAGCAGCCAGAGAAGCGGCATCGTCGCCAGCGCCCAGAGGACCGAGCAGGCGTGGAGAGCGAAGTCGCCGGTGCCGGCAATCCGGGTCCAGCCCGCGAGCATCAGGTAATAGAGGGGTGGGCTCGTGTCGGAGAGGAGCACCGCGCGTACGACGCGCCGTGGTCCGGCGGGCGTCGTCCCGAGCTCCAGATAGCGGCGAAAGGCCGCGGCCGGGACGGCGAGCGCGGGCTCGACGAAATCCCCGAGCGCCGGCACCGCGTCCGCGGCCGGATGCTCGAGGCTGTGGCCAGTGGCGACTGCCAGCGAGAAGAGCTCATCCGCCCACAGATCCTGGCGCGCCGCCAGGCCGAGGCGCAGCAGTGCCGCCACTGCGAGCACGAGCAGCAGTGCCTTCACGGAGGGTGTCTCCTGTTATGGATGCAGAGCGCGGTGCAAGATAACGTGCTGGGCAGGCCGGAGCGCCGGCGGGACGCAGTCTGTATCGGCGCCCTGCTGCTCCTCTGGGTGGCGGTGTGGATCCCCCGGCTGCACGGCCCCATAGACCTGCGGTGGGATGCGAGCACCTATTTCGTGCTCGGCACCTCGCTCGCGGAGGGCAAGGGCTACCGCCTGCTCAACGAGCCCGGCGCGATCGAGGCGGTGCAGTATCCGCCGCTCCTGCCGGCCCTGGTCGCGCTCCACGAGCGGGCGCTCGGCACGGCCGACTACGTGGTCGTCGGCTCCCGTCTCCGACTCTGCTATTTCGTGCTCTCGGGCGCGTACCTGCTGGCCGCGTACTTCGTGCTGCGGTCGTTCCTCCGGCCCCCGCTGGCACTCGTGGCCACGGCGGGCACGGGCCTCTCCTTTTATGCGTTCCTGTACCCGTCGGACACGCTCTATACGGAGATCCCGTTCGCGCTGGTCACGATGCTGTTCCTGCTCTGCCTGCGCCGCCGCGAGCGGCCCGGGTACGGCATCGCCGCCGGGGTGCTCGCCGCGATCGCGTATCTCCTGCGGACGGCGGGCATCACGCTGCTCGCCGTCTGGGTGCTCGACAGTCTCGTGCGCCGGCGCTTCCAACAGGCGGCGCTGCGCGCCGCCATGGCGCTGCTGCCGGTGCTCGCGTGGCAGTCGCATGTCGCACGGGTGTCCGAAAGCGCGGAATATCAGCGGCCGGCCTACCCGTATCAGCGCGCCGACTTCTACTACTCGAACGTGACCTATCAGCAGAACAGTTGGCTCGTCGACCCGTTCCGGCCCGAGCTGGGACACACCTCGCCGCGGGAGCTGGGCGGACGGATCGGACGAAATCTCCTGGCCATCCCGCGTTCCATCGGCGAGAGCGCCTGGATCGCGGTGGCCAGCGGGCCTTACCTCGTGGACAAGCTGTACCGCGGGCTCGGGCGACGGGATGCCGCACCGCCCAGCGGCCAGGTCCTCGCGGTGACCGGCGCCCTCATCACGCTGCTCGGCGCCGGTGCGCTGCTCGGGGCATACCTGCTGATTCGCCGAGGGGAGTGGCTGCTACCCCTGTTCTACGGCGTCTCGATCGCGATGATCACGCTCACGCCCTGGCCGAGTCAGTTCTGGCGGTATCTCGCCCCATTCGCGCCGCTGTCGTTCCTGTTCGCCATCGTGGCGCTCGAGGCGACGGCAGAGCGGCTGGCGCGACGGCCCGGATGGGGCCGGGCCGCCGGTGCGGTCGTCGCCACCGTGCCGCTGACGGTGCTGCTGCTGGTGCAGGCCGGGGCCGCGGCTGGTTACCTTCGGGGCCTGCTTCCGATCAGCTACTACGCGGCGGACGGGACGGAGCGGCAGGACCGGCTGCTCACGTACGAGCCGGCCTGGCATGCCCTCGATCCCGCGCTCGAGTACGTCAGGCGCCACGCGGCCGCCACCGACGTCATCGCGACGTCGGTGCCGCACCTGGCCTACCTGCGCACCGGCAAACAGTCCGTCCTGCCGCCGCTCGAGTCGAATCCGGAGACCGCAGCGGAGTATCTGGATGCGGTCCCCGTTTCATGGCTCGTGCTCGACGACCTGGGACTGCCGGGGCTCTCGGAACGATATGCGGCCCCCGTCGTGCGCCGACGACCCGAGGACTGGCGCCTGGTCTACACCACCCCTGGAGCCGGAGCGCGGGTCTATGAGCGGGTCCGCTGAATGAGCGCACCGGCAAGCATCGCGAGGCCCCGCCTCGGCGCGGTCCTGGCCTGGGGTGCGTGGACGGTGATGTCCGCGGCCGCCCTCATGCTCCTGGCACGCTTCGCCAGCAACGTCCCTTCCTGGGACGATTGGGACATGGTCCCGGTGCTCACCCACAACCAGCCGGTCACCTGGGACTGGCTCTGGTCGCAGCACAACGAGCACAGGGTGCCGCTGCCGCGGCTGCTGTTCCTCGGCCTTGACCGGCTCACCGTGACCGATATGCGGGTCACGATGTACTTCGATGTGCTGGTCATGGCCGCCCTGGCCGCCGCGATGCTCCTCGCGGCGGCACGGCTCCGTGGCCGGCCGGGCGCGGCAGACGCGTTCTTCCCCGTTGCGCTGCTCAACTGGGGGCAGGCGGCGAACATGCTGTGGGGCTGGCAACTTCAGTTTTTCGCGTCCGTCGCCCTGGCGTGCGTGGCGCTCCTGGCCATCGTGCGCGCCGGCGCGGAGCTCCCTCCGCGCCGGGCCGCGGCCATCGTGGGCCTTTGCGCCGTTCTGTTGCCGCTCTGCGGCGCCAACGGCCTCGGCATGGTTCCGGCGCTCGCCGCGTGGCCGCTGGCGATCGCGCTGCTTCCCGAGTCCTGGACCGGCGCTCCGGGATCCCGCAGTGACAAGCTGCTCCTGGCACTCGGCGGCGTCGCGCTCGTTCTCACCGCGGTCTACTTCGTTGGGTGGCAGCCCGTGCCCTACCACCCGAAGAGCCGGAGCGTCCACCAGACGCTCGAGACCGCGCTGCAGTTCCTCACCATCGGCCTCGGCCCGGCCACGCGGGGATCCTGGCCGGTGTCGGGGCTCGTCACGCTGGCCGTGTTTGCCGCCACGGCGGCGCTCACGAGCCGCGTCTGGCGCGAACGGCCCGGGGAACGGGCCCGCGCCGCCGGCCTGCTCTGCTTCCTCGCTGCCCTGGCCTCGCTTGCGCTCGGGCTCGGCCTGGGCCGCGATGGGTTCGAGACCCGCTACGTCACACTCGCTCTGCCGGCCTGGTGCGCGGTGTACTTCGCGTGGTCGCTCTATGGCGGGCGCATCAGCGCGCCCGCCCGCGCCACGCTTGCACTCGCGGCGCTCGCCGCGGTTTGGGGCAATACAGCCTTCGGACTCGGCTATGCGCGTGAGCTGCGCGCCCAGCTCGGCGGGTTCGAGCACGACATGGCCTCCGGCATCCCGGCCCACGAGCTGCTGCACCGTTACGGCACATGGCTTCATCCGCATCAGGAGATTACCGCCCGCTATCTGCCGATGCTGAGGCGCGCCGGGGTCGGCCGCTTTGCCGCGCTCCGGGAGGACCCGCCCATGCGAACCATCCCGCTCGACCTCCACCCGATCGAGACGACGCAGCTCACGTGGCAGGACAGTACGGCGCGTGTGGCCGGCCCGCGGCCCGCGCTGCGCTTCCGGCTCCCTGCCGACCGTCTGGCCACGGGTGTCCGCCTCCGCTATCGCTATTTGAGCGACGACCGAACGCTGCCGTACATCAGCCTCCGCTGGAAACCCCGGAACGCGCGCGAGTTCGATCCCGCGCATTTCTACAAGTATTCCCCCACGGGCGACCGGGCCAACTGGGAGCGCGGTAGCTGGGACGCGGTCCACGACTCGGCCACCACCCTCACGGTGTGGATCTCGGACACCGTGGGTGAGATCAGCATCACCCCGGATTTCCGGCCCGCCGTCTTCCACATCGACGAGCTCTCCCTGCTCGTGCCGGACGGGAGCCGGTGAGCGGGCCGGCGGTCGTGGTCCTTGGCGGCGGGCTGTCGGGTGTCGCCGCCGCGTACACGCTCGCGCGCGCCGGGCTCACGGACATTACCGTGGTGGAGCGCGGCCCGGTGCTGGGCGGACTCGCCGGCAGCTTCGAGCAGGACGGGCAGTTCTACCCGCTGGGGTATCACCATATCCTGCATCGGGACCGGCCTCTGCATTATTTCCTCGACCTGATCGGCGCGCTCCCGACCGTCCGCTGGCGCCGAGTGCGGATGCTGTTCCACCTCGGCGGACGCGCGTACGATCTCGGCTCGCCGGCCGGCTTTCTGGCGTTTCCGATGTCGCTGCGGGACAAGGCAGGCTTCGTCCGCCTGATGCTCAAGGCGTTCAACAAGCGGGATTGGTCGGACTGGCTCGACCGGAGCGCGGCCGACCTGGTAGATCGCTACGCGGGCGCCGGCACCCGCGAGGCACTGTTCGAGCGGCTGACCCGGCTGAAGTTCGAGTTGCCCTGTGCGCAGGTGAGCGGTGCGTGGCTCGGCGCCAGGCTCCACTACCGCGAGGGCTCGGCGCCGCTGGGCTACATCCCGGGCGCCAACTGGACCAAGGTGCTATGCGACGGTGTAGCCCGTCTGCTCACGGACGCCGGCGTGAGGGTGCGGCTCGGCGCGACCGTGCACCGGCTCCTGACCGACGGCGGACGCGTCCGCGAGGCCGAGCTGAGCACGGGCGAGCGCATCGGCGGCGACATCTTCGTGAGCACCATCCCGACCGAGGTCTACCTCCGCCTGCTGGACGCCGACCGCACCCCGGAGCTCGAGCGCATCCGATACTCCGCGCTCATCTCCGTGGTATGCGCCACGCGGCAGGCGGTGGATGCCCGATCGTACTGGATCAACCTCGCCTCGCTCGACCGGACGGCCTGCGGCATCTTTCTGCTGAGCTCGCTCAATCCCACCATCGGCCGGCCCGGCGATACTTGCGTAAACTTCGTGACCCACCTTCGCGGACGCGACCGGCCGCTGTTTCAGGCATCCGACGACGAGCTGCTCGCGCGCTACCGCGATGATTTCCGGGTGGTGTTCGGCTTCGATCTCGACCCGTTCTGGGCCCATGTGGCCCGCGTGCCGATGTATTCGCCGGTCTTCGGGCGGAGCTTCAGGAACCCGCCGGTCCGGAGCGCTTCATGGGACAACATGTACTTCGGCGGAAACTACCGCGCGTTTCCCTCGATCGTCTCGACCGGCACCGCGCTGGCGTCGGGACTCGAGACCGGCCGAGCCGTCCTCGCCGACCTGGGCGCGCCCACGGACCTGCCGGCCATGGCCGCCGGCTACCGGCTTGGCGCGATGCCCCGTGGCTGAACCGAGCACCCGGGAGGGCCCGACCATGACAGTGACCGAGTTCGTCTCGCCCCGCGCAGCCACGCGCGCGCGCGCGCTGGCGCGGGCGCTCCGCCCGCACCAATGGGTCAAGAACCTCCTGCTCTTCGTGCCGGTCGTGCTCGACCACAAGCTGTTCCACGCCGCGACCATGGCCAGGGCGGCCACGGCATTCGTCGCCTTCTGCTGCGCCGCGTCGAGCGCGTACGTGCTCAACGACATTCTCGACCGCGATGCGGACCGGAACCACCCTGTCAAGCGTGCGCGGCCGTTCGCGTCCGGCCAGTTGAGCCCCGGGCTCGGAATCTTCCTGGTTCCCGCGCTCCTGGCGCTCGGGTTCGCAGTCAGTTGGTCCACGCTGCCGGTGGGCTTCATCGATCTGCTCGCGGTGTACGTGGTGCTCACGACGGCCTACTCGGTCTATCTCAAGCGGGTAGCGGTCGTGGACGTGCTGCTGCTTGCCGGCCTCTACACCCTGCGGGTGCTGGGCGGCGTCGCCGCGTCGGAGGTGCGCTTCTCCACGTGGTTGCTGGCCTTCGCGATGTTCCTGTTCCTGAGCCTGGCGTTCCTCAAGCGGTATACCGAGGTGAGCGCCATGGAAGGCGCCGCGACGGATCAGGTGCGGCGCCGCGGCTACATCCGCGGTGACCGGGAATGGCTCGGCTCCATGGGGGGTGCGAGCGGATACTTGTCGGTGCTCGTGCTCGCGCTCTACATCAACAGCG
Source organism: Gemmatimonadales bacterium (assembly GCA_036262935.1). Taxonomy (GTDB): domain Bacteria; phylum Gemmatimonadota; class Gemmatimonadetes; order Gemmatimonadales; family GWC2-71-9; genus CAVVWJ01. The sequence continues at coordinate 141,437 of DATAHW010000058.1, forward strand.
AACAGGTGCTCGCGCTCTACCGTGAACCGCTGCTGCTGTGGCTCATCTGCCCGCTGCTGCTGTTCTGGATCAGCCGGATGTGGCTCATGGCGCACCGCGGGCGGATCTTCGATGACCCGATCGTCGCCACGGTGCGTGACCCCGCGAGCTACCTGCTCGGCGCGCTGGTCGCCCTGGTCCTCTACTTCGCGCTGTAGCATGCCCGCCTACCGCTCCTGGGGCCGCTACCCCGACGCGACGCCGCGCGCGGTGGTGCCCGTGGTGTGGCGCTCCGACCCGCTGGCGCTCGACCGCTTGGGCGGCCCGGTGCTCGCGTACGCCTGCGGCCGGAGCTACGGTGATAGCTGCCTCAACGATGGTGGTTTCCTGCTCGATGTACGCCGGCTCGACCGACTGATCGCGTTCGACCAGGAGCGCGGCCTGCTCCGGTGCGAGGCGGGGGTCACCCTGGCGGCGATTCTGGCGCTCATCGTGCCACGCGGATGGTTCCTGCCGGTGCTGCCCGGCACCCGGTGGGTATCGGTGGGCGGGGCCATCGCCAATGACATCCACGGCAAGAATCATCATCGTGCCGGCACGTTCGGGGCACACGTCACCAGGCTCGAGCTGCTCCGCTCCGACGGCGGCCGGATCGTCTGCACCCCTGAGGACGAGCTCTTCCGAGCCACCATCGGCGGCCTCGGCCTCACTGGCCTCGTGCTCTGGGCCGAAATCCAGCTCAAGCCGGTTCCCGGCCCCGGCATCGCCATGGAGCGAATCCGCTTCCCCGACCTCGAGGCGTTCTTCGAGCTGGCGGCCGAGGACCAGCGGTTCGAGTACACGGCTGCCTGGGTGGATTGCCTGGCCCGCGGACGGCGCATGGGGCGGGGGATCTATCTCCGCGGCGACCACGCCCCGCTGGGTCATCAGGGGCCTTCCCCGCTTCGGCCGGCGCGACTCCGAGTGCCGGCCGATGCCCCGGCGGGACTCCTCAATCGCTGGACCCTGGGCCTGTTCAACGAGGCGTACTATCGCGGCCAGCTCCGGTCGCGGCACCTGAGCACCGTCCCGTACCCCCGCTTCTTCTTCCCTCTGGACGGCGTGGGTGAGTGGGGCCGTCTCTACGGACCTTACGGATTCCTGCAGTACCAGTGCGTGGTGCCCGATGAGCCGGGCGGCGGCCCTATCCGGACCATCTTTCAGCGGATCAGCCGCTCGGGAGAGCCGGCCTCGCTGGCCGTGCTCAAGCGCTTCGGCGGCGTGGCCTCGCCGGGTCTGCTGTCGTTTCCCCGCGAGGGGATGACCCTCGCGGTCGACTTCGCGTTCCGCGGTCGGCTCACGCTCGCACTGCTCAACGAGCTGGACGCGGTGGTTCGCGAGGCGGGCGGCGCGGTCTATCCGGCCAAGGACGCGCGGATGAGCCCGGACAGCTTCCGAGCCTTCTTCCCGCAGCTCGAGCGCTTCACCGGCCAGCGGGACCCCGGGTTCTCCTCCTCCTTCTGGCGGCGGGTGCATGGCTCCTGACCCCTCGAAACGGGTCCTGATCGTCGGGGCGACCTCGGCGATGGCCACGGAAACCGCGCGGCTGTATGCCGGGGCCGGCGCCAACCTTTTCCTCACGGGCCGGGACGCGGAGCGCCTCGAGGCCGTGGCCGCCGATCTCCGGGTCCGGGGCGCCGGTCGAGTTCGGAGCGCTACGCTCGATGTGACGGACCGCCACCGGTGCCTGGAAGTGATGCGCGAGGCGTGGGCCGCCTTCGATGGGCTCGACGTCGCACTCATCGCGCATGGCGTTCTCCCGGAACAGGCGCGGGCCCAGGCAAGCGTGGCGGAGACGCTGACGGCAATCGACGTGAACTTCACGTCCGGTGTCGTCCTCCTGACCGATCTGGCGAACCGGTTCGAGACCCAGCGTCACGGGTGCATCGCCGTGATCACCTCCGTCGCCGGTGATCGGGGCCGCCAGAGCAATTACGTGTACGGCGCGGCCAAGGGCGGTCTCGACCGGTTCCTCGAAGGGCTGAGAAACCGTCTGTTCCAGGCGGGGGTCGCGGTGGTCACGCTGAAGCCCGGCTTCGTGGACTCGCCGATGACCGCGGGCGTCGCTCATGGGCCGCTGTTCGCCAGCGCCGGTCGAGCGGGGCGCGCGATCCACGCCGCCATCGATCGGCGTCGCAACGTCGCCTACATTCCATGGTTCTGGCGGCCGATCATGGCGGTCATCCGCGCCATCCCGGAGTTCGCGTTCAAGCGGCTGCGCCTCTAACACCGGAAATGGAAACGCTCTCATGCGTCAGTTGGCCTGCCTGTGCCTGCTCGCCGCTCCCGCCGCCCTTGCTGCCCAGACACCGGCGACCTCCGCTGCCGCCCGTGTCGCCTCCGCCCTCGATGCCCGGGTGCTCCGCGCCCATATCGAGTTCCTGGCCGACGATGCGCTTGAGGGCCGGGCCCCGGCCACCCGGGGCGGCGCCACCGCGGCCAGATACATCGCGACGCAGTTCGAGCGGATCGGCCTCGAGCCCGCGGGCGACAGCGGCACCTGGTACCAGCGGGTGCCCATCATCTCGCTCACGCCCGAGCCCACGCTCGCGGCTGAGCGGCCATCCGTCGGCCCGCTTACCTGGAAGAAGGATTTCGTGATGTGGTCGATGCGGAACGATTCGCTGGTCGACGCGCGAGGCGACGCGGTGTTCGTGGGATACGGCATCGTGGCGCCCGAATACGGCTGGAACGACTATGCCGGCGTGGACGCCAAGGGGAAGATCGTCATCACGCTGGTCAACGATCCTGGGCTCCGGGACTCCGCCATCTTCCGGGGAAAGATTCTCACCTATTACGGCCGCTGGACATACAAGATCGAGGAGGCTCAGCGTCAGGGCGCGGCGGGTATCCTCATGATCCACACGACCGAGAGCGCGACCTACCCGTGGAGCACGGTGCTTTCGGGCTGGGTGGGCCCCCAGGTGCGGCTGGAGACGCCACCAGGCTCACTCCGCGTGGCCGGCTGGCTCCAGCAGGGCGCCGCCGCCCGGCTGTTCCAGCAGTCCGGGCGGGACCTTGCGGCCCTCACAGCGGCGGCGGCGCGCCCTGGATTCAGGGCGGTGCCGCTCGGTCTTCAGCTCGGCGCGGCGGTGCGAAGCACGATCCGCCGCTCCGAGACGAACAACGTGCTCGGGCGCTGGCCCGGCCGCGGGCCGCTTGCGCGCGAGACGGTGCTGATCGGCGGCCACTACGATCATTTCGGGATCGGCGCGCCGGTCGATGGTGACTCGATCTACAACGGCGCCGAGGATAACGCGTCGGGAACGGGCGGAGTGCTCGCCGCCGCCGAGGCCTTTGCCCGGAGTGGCGTGCATACAGCCAGATCCATCGTATTCATCGGGTTTGCGGCGGAGGAATCGGGCCTCCTGGGTTCACAGGCGCTGGCCTCGAGCCCTCCTTTCCCGCTCCGGGACATGGCGGCCATTCTCAACCTCGACGTCCTCAACCTGCATGGACGGACCCGGGATTTTTCAGCGCTTGGGCTGGATCAGTCCACGCTTGGCCAGACCATGACGCTTGCCGCCCGGGCCGAGGGATTGAAGGTGACGACCAACGAGGAGGCGCTGCTTCAGGGGTCGTACTACCGGTCCGACCACTTCTCCCTGGCCAAGGCCGGGGTCCCGGGGACGAGTCTGGAAACCGGCAGCGATTTCGTGGGGCGCCCCGCCGGCTGGGGCAGGGAGCAATCGGACAAATATGTCGCCGAGCGCTACCATCAGCCGAGCGATGAGGTCGCCCCCTGGTTCGATTACGACGGTGCGATGCAACAGCTACGCGTCACCGTCAGGACAGCGGTTGCGGTTGGCGACGCGGCACGTCCACCGGCCTGGAATGCCAGCTCGGAGTTTCGGCAGGCCGGCGAGTCCCGGCGGAGTGGCAAGTAGGGCGTAGCGCCCACGGCCGGTCCCGCCTATCTTCCCGGCCGCCTACGCCCTGCTCCCCTCCCCAGGAGCGTTTCTGGAACTGCCGACCCAGCACCGGATCCCGCTCACCTGGCTCCTGGCCAACGCGGGGCCATCGATCCGGTACCGCACCTACGCCGAACTGGCCCCCGCCGGGTATGCGTCTCCTGAGACCCTCGCGGCCGCCCATCTGGCCGTGGTGGAATCCAAGGCCGCGCTCGCCGTCGTCAAGAAGCAGAAGGACTCCGGAGTCTGGGGGGGCAACATGCTCGGGCTGGCCGCCTCCCCGGCCCTCGGCATCAAGGACGTGGGCACCATCCCGCAGTACCGCCGCCTGCTGCAGCTCGAATGGCCCCGCGCAAGCCGTCCGTTCAAGCTCGCGGACCGGATGCTCTTCCGCCTGCTGAGCCGAGACGAAGATCCCGCGCTGCTGTTCGAATTCCAGAAGCTGGTCAAGTCGGACGAGGAGGCCGAAGCGTGGGCGCGCGGCATCATGCGCGAGGCGGCGTCGGCTGCCCTTGCGGAGGCCGGGTATGCCGAAGATCCGCGACTCCGGGGCGCGGGCCACAAGATCGCCAACGCCGTCTCGCAATTTCTTCGAAGCCCGCTGGCCGAGAAACCGTTCACCAAGTCAGGGTCCCACCTCGTGCTGCACCCCGAGGCGCATCCGCCGAGCTGGTACTCGGTGGCCATGCTGGCCTTCATGCCGAACCTGCGGCGGGAGCGGGCGGGTTTCACCGAGCGTCTGGGGCACTATCTGGCGCAACCGGCGCCCAAGAAAGCATTTACCATCCAGGTCGGAAAGCGTACCGTCAAGCCGCAGCATCTGCTCCTGGGAGATCCAATCGAAGCTGACGCAAAGGGGCAGCCGACCGACATCCCCCTGGCGCTCCACTATATCGAGCTCATGGCCCGGATGGGCGCGCTACCGTGGGCACCCGTGGCCACGAAGGTGTTGGGCCGCCTGCTCCAGGATAGCGATGACACCGGCGTCTGGCGGCCGAAGAACCTGCGCTCGCAGCCGAAGGCGCTCAACAAGATCACTTACCATTATTACCCGCTCCACGGGGATGCCACGTCGACCGAAGGGCGGGAAGTGGATGTCACTTTTCGGTTGGCACTGATCGCCAAACTGCTGGGGTGGCCGGTCGATTACGCGTAGGCGTACGGGCTTCCCCCTTGCCAGCGCCGGTCGTAGCACGACAAACTACTACATGGCCCGCCTCGACCTCACACCGTTCGGCTTTACGCCCACCGAAAGCCTCGTCTACGAGGTGCTGCTCACGGGTGGTCCAGGGACGGGCTACGCCATAGCGCGGACGGCGGGGCTCGCACGCGCCAACGCGTACAGCGCGCTGGAGGGGTTAGTGGCCAAGGGCGCCGCTCGGGTGGACGGCGGCCGACCCAAGCGATACCGGCCGGAGACGCCGGCGGCGGTCATCGCGCGCATCTCGTCCGAGCACGGCCAAGCCATCGAGCGCCTGAGCACTGATCTCGAGTCGGTCAGCGTCCCGGAGACCCCGACCGTGGTGGAGATCGACTCGGGCCGGTCGGTGCTGCAACTGATCACGCGAGACGTGGCGCGGGCCGCCCTCTCGGTCGCATTGCTGGCGCCGGCGGATGCCTACCCGCTGCTCGCACCGGCGCTTCGCCGGCCCTACGCCGCCGGGCTTCCGCTCGTTCTCTGCGCGACGAGCGCCGTCGATCTAGGCTTCGCGGTAGTCGAGGTGGTGAGCGGGAGCCCGCCCTGGCCCGGAATGCCGCTCATCAGCGTGGTCGACGATCGGAGCGCGGTCATGGCGGCGCGGCGCGGAAACGACGTGCACGGCCACTGGAGCACGGGGCCGGCCTTCGTGGCCGGCGCCCGGCTCGCGCTCGAGCAGTTTCGGGGCGGTAAGCGGTAAGCGGTGAGCGGTGAGCGGTAGGCGAGTGACCAAGGAGAGCTTTGCTCGCCAGGCCACCCACTTACCGCTCACCGCTCACCGCCGTTCGGCCTAGTGCCGAAACCCTCCTGAGAGCGGCATCACGTCCCGTGGGTTCTTCTCGTCGCCGAACAGCAGGCGTCCCTCGCGGAAGGTGGCGCCCCGGAGCGTGAGCGCGAGGACCTCGCCCAGCTCCGAGACCAGGTGCACCTCGATCTTGTCCCGCACCTCCTGGGGGAGGTCCTCGAGGTCGGGTTCGTTCTCCTTCGGCAGCAGGATCCGGGTGATGCCCGCCCGCACGGCGCCCAGCACCTTCTCCTTTACCCCGCCGATCGGGAGCACCCGCCCGCGCAGCGTGATCTCACCCGTCATCGCGATATCGTGGCGTACCGGCCGCCCCGACAGCGTGGACACGACGGCCGAGGCCATTGTTACGCCCGCCGACGGACCATCCTTGGGGATGGCACCGGCCGGCACGTGGATGTGGATGTCGCGGTCGAACATCTCGTCCGCGATCTGCAGCCCCGCGGCATGGGAGCGCGCGTACGTCCAGGCCGCGCGAGCCGACTCCTTCATGACGTCGCCCAGTTGGCCCGTGAGGACCAGCTCGCCCTTGCCGCGCATGGTGGACGCTTCGACGAACATGATGTCACCGCCGGTCGGGGTATAGTACATCCCCGTCGCGACGCCGACCTCGTCGTACCGCGCCATCTTCTCGGGATGGACCTTCGGACGGCCGAGCAGGTCGTCGACCATCTCCTTGTCCACCGAGATCCGCTCGGTCTGGCCGGAGGCGAACTTGCGGGCCACCTTCCGGGCCAGCCGACCAATCTCCCGCTCGAGCTGTCGCACGCCCGACTCGCGGGTATAGCTCGTGATCACCTCGGCCAAGGCTGCGTCGGTGATCTCCAGCCGCTCGGGGCTCACCCCGTTCTCGGTAAACTGGCGCGGGATGAGGTACTTCCGGGCGATCTCCTGCTTCTCGCGCTCGGTGTATCCGGCAAAGTCCACCACCTCCATCCGGTCGAGCAACGGGCCCGGGATGTTCTGGATGAAGTTGGCCGTGGCGATGAACAGCACCTCGCTCAGATCGAACGGCACGCCGAGGTAGTGGTCCACGAACGTGTCATTCTGGGCCGGATCCAGCACCTCGAGCAACGCGCTCGCGGGGTCGCCCTGGAACGAGACGCCCAGCTTGTCCACCTCGTCCAGCAGGAAGACCGGGTTCTTGGTGCCGGCCTGCTTCATCCCCTGGATGATGCGTCCGGGCATGGCGCCGACGTAGGTGCGCCGGTGACCACGGATGTCGGCTTCGTCACGCGCGCCGCCGAGTGAGATGCGGACGTACTTCCGCCCCATCGCCCGGGCGATGCTCTTGGCCACCGAGGTCTTGCCGACACCGGGCGGGCCCACGAACAGCAGGATCGGCCCCCGGGCGCGATCGTCATCGTTCCCCTTGATCGGAACGTTGGGCGGCGGGACCGTGGCGGTGGCCGCCGGCGTATCGGTGGACTCGCCCGCTTCCACCTCGTCCGTCTTTGCCTCGCCATTCTCGGCCGCCGCCTCCGCGGCGTCCTGCTGCATGCGGAGCTGCCGAACCGCGAGAAACTCGAGCACTCGATCCTTGACGTCTCCCAGCGCGTAGTGGTCCTCGTCGAGGATTCGCTGCGCCTCGGCCAGCTCGAGGTGCTCCTTGCTGCGGACGTTCCAGGGCAACTCGACGATGTTTTCCAGGAACGTGCGGATGACCTGGCTCTCCATCGACTCGCGCCCGATGCGGGTCAAGCGGTTGAGCTCGCGATCGACTTCCTTCCGCGCCTCGGCCGGGAGGTCCAGGGCCTCGAGCTTCTCCCGAAGCTCCTGCAGGTCATCGCGCTCGTCGCCCTCGCCCAGCTCGCGCTGGATGGTCTTGAGCTGCTCGCGCAGGAACATCTCGCGCTGCCGCTCCCCCAGTTCCTCCTGGACCTGCGACTTGATGTCCTCCTGGGCATCCAGCACACCGATCTGACGCTGCACGTGGACCAGCACGCGACGGAGCCGCTCCTCGACGCTGAGCGTCTCGAGCAGCGCCTGCCGCTGGGATGGGGTGATGTCGATGTAGCCGGCCACCAGGTCGGCGAACCGCCCGGCCTCGTTCACCCCGGCGAGGACCTGCTGCACCACTTCATCCGGCAGGCCCGACTTCTGCCCGAGCTCCGCCGCCCGCGCCCGCGCCTCACGATGCAGAGCCACGAACGCCGAGTCTTCGGGGTTGAGGGGGAGCATCTCCTCGGCCTCACGCACGATGGCCTGGAGGTACCCCTCCTTGTCCGTATAGTGGATGGCGATGCCGCGCCGCTCCCCGTGAAGGAGCAACTGCATGCCCGAGAGCCCGCGCTGGAGCTGCCCGATCTTGGCGATCGTGCCGATGGTGTAGAGCACATCCGGGTTGACGCTTTCCACGTTCTGGCGCTGCGACACCGCAAACACCAGGCGCTCGGGCGTTGCCAGCGCGGCCTCGATGGCGCGTAGCGTGGCCGGGCGGCCGGCGCCGATCGGCGCGGTCACTCCGGGAAAGAGCACGACCTCGCGCAGTGGCAGCACAGGCAGAGTCAAACGTTCGGCCATTCGAAACTACTCCTTCCAAGTCCCCGTTCTAACAGGGTAAAAGACGAACCGGCAAAAGATCGGGGCAGTTTCGCACCGACCGTGCCACCGTCACTCATTGTGTCCGGGCTTGCCACATAACAACTTATCGTTCGGTTCGGTTTCCCGCCGGGGACCGGGTCGACAGGAGCTGCCGGAATTCCGAGGAAATCGCTGCCAATATGGCCGCGGGGCCGAGCAACCTGCCGGTTATGCCGGCGGGGCGCTGAGTCTCGAGCCCGCGATTTTAGTTGCCGCTCGCGCGGCACGGGTACAGATTGTCTGCCATGATTGGCGGCCCACCGACATTTTCTCGCGCCACTGCCTGCTCCGCCGCCCGTCAGCGGCTGGGCCAGCCATGACCGACTCCGCCGATAGACCGCTTCCCGCGCGCCTGGCCGAGGCGCTGGGAACGGCCTACACGCTCGAGGGTGAAATCGGGCGCGGGGGCATGGGCGTGGTGTACCGGGCGCGGGATGAGCGTCTCCAGCGCCGCGTAGCCATCAAGGTGCTGCCGCCTGAACTGGCGTTCCAGAAGGACATCCGGGAGCGGTTCACGCGCGAAGCGCAGACCGCGGCCCGGCTCTCCCACCCCAACATCGTTCCGATCCACTCCGTCGGCGAGGGCGGCGGTCTGGTGTACTTCGTCATGGGCTACGTGGATGGTGAGTCGGTCGCCGCGCGAATCAAGCGGCGGGGCAAGCTCCCGATCGAGGAGACCCGGCGGATCATGCGGGAGGCCGCCGACGCGCTCAGCGCCGCGCACGCGCTCTCGATCATCCACCGGGACATCAAGCCCGACAACATCCTGCTCGAGGGCACCCGCGGCCGGGTCATGGTGACCGACTTCGGGATCGCCAAGGCGCTCTCATCCACTTCGGGCGCGACGCTCACCGGCGCCGGCGTGGCGATCGGCACCCCCGCCTTCATGAGCCCCGAGCAGGCCGCCGGGGAGCGGGAGATCGACGGCCGTTCGGACGTGTACAGCCTCGGAGTCGTGAGCTTCCAGATGCTGACCGGCGAGCTCCCGTTCTCCGCGCCGACGGTAGCCGGGATCCTGATGAAGCAGATCACCGAGCCAGCACCGGACATCCGCACCCGGCGCGCCGACGTGCCGGAGGACCTGGCGCTCGCGGTGAGCCGCTGCCTGGAGAAGGATCCGGAAAACCGGTGGCCCAGCGCCGATGCGCTTCGCCGGTCGCTCGAGAGCCGCAGCGTGACCGGCTACCGGCCCACAGGCACTTCCTTCCGGGGGCAGCGTCCGAGCCCCTCGACCCGGCGCCCCCAGGCCGGGGGAGCCGGACCCGTCGAGCGCGAGCGGCGTCCCGCCCCCGGGCCCATGCCGGCAGCACGCGGCGAGCACCGGCCTCGCGACTACCGCGGCCGCCGGCCCGACGAGGTGGTCATCCCCGACACCGGCGAGCCGCGGATCGTGCAGCGGGTGCGGGGGCAATTCGCGAGCTGGGCCGCGGTGTCCCTCGGCTGCATGGGCATCAACGCGGCCACGGGCCTCCAGCACCCATGGTTTCTCTTCCCGACCTTCGGCATGGGTATCGGGTTGCTCCGGAGCTATGCCCAGCTCTGGCAGGCGGGCTACAGCTGGCGCGACGTCCTGACGCGGCCGCCCGCGCCCGACGCGGTCGAGACCACCATGGTGAAAGGCTCCTCGGCGCTGGCGCGGCAGCTCCCACCGCCCCGGTCCGAGGAATTCGGGATACAGGTCGGCGCCATCCGGCAGATGCAGGGCGACCGCCTGGCGATCCTCAAGCTGATGGATCGACTGCCGGCCTCGGAGCGCAAGCTGCTGCCCGACATTCAGCAGACGGTCAACGGCCTGTACGAGCGTGCCACCGACGCCGCCCGGACGCTGCACGCGATCGACAGCAACCTGGGCGGAGAGGACCTGGCCCAGGTGGAGGAGCGGATCGCGGCGCTCTCCCGGGAGCCGGACGATCCGGAGCGCGCCCGCCGGCTCAACCTGCTCGAGCGCCAGCGGCAGACGATGGTCGAGCTGCGGAGCCGCCGGAGCCAGGTGGCGGGCCATCTCGAGTCGTGCGTGCTGGCCATGCAGAACGTGCGGTTCGACCTGCTCCGGCTCCGCTCGGCCGGGGTGGCGGCCGTACTCGGGGATCTTACCCAGGCCACGCAGCAGGCCAAGGCGCTATCGCGCGACGTGGATATCGCGATCGCCGCCGCCGGGGAGATCCGCGAGGCGATGCGCCCGTAAGTTTCCAGCCACACGCCATGCTGAACCTGGGCAAGGCGGCGCAGGCGGATCCGAGCCTTGGCGACGCGCTGGAGAACTCGGGCGACCTGTCGATCGACCAGCTCACAGCCCGCTACAACTCGGTGCCGTCAGTCAAGGCAGCCATCACCAAGGCCGGCATGACGCCGCGCGAACTCGCGCTGGCGCAGGGAGCATTCCTGCAGGCGGGCATGTCCTACGGCCTGATAAAGCAGATGAAGCTGTCGCCCGACTCGGTGGTGAAGGTCACGGGAGTGAGCCGGGCGAACCTCGAGTTCTTCCGAGCGAACGAGGCGGAGATCAACCGCATGAGCAAGGAGATGGAAGCGCAGATGCCGAGCGAGAAGGCATCAGACGAGGCCGACGCCGCCGACGAGGCAGACTCGACTGACTAGGGATCACAGCCTCCCTAAAATCCCGCTGTTTCCACCATCGCCCGCTCCAGATCGTCCACCTGGGGGAGGATGACGTCCTCGAGCTCGGGGGCGTAGGCGACGAACGTATCCGTCGAGGCCACCCGGCGGACGGGCGCGTCGAGCCACGCGAACATCTCGTCCGCCACCCGCGCCACGATCTCGGCCCCGTAGCCCCAGGAGAGCGAGTCCTCGTAGGCCACGATCAAGCGGTTGGTCTTCCGCACCGACTCCCCGATCGTCTCCCAATCGACGGGCGAGAGCGAGCGGAGGTCCACGATCTCGGCGCTGATCCCATGCAGCTCTTCGGCGCGCTTGGCCGCCCAGATGGCCCGCTGCACCAGCGCGCCGTAGGTCACCACCGTGAGATCGGTCCCCGGCCGCACCACCTTGGCCTTGCCCAGCGGGATCATGAAATTAGGCCCCGGGTTGGGCGCCTTGTTGTAGGTCTGGCGGTAGAGGTGCTTGTGCTCGAGGAAGAGCACCGGGTCGTCGCAGCGGATCGCGGTACGGAGCAGGCCATTCGCGTCGAGGGCGGTCGCGGGGCAGACCACCCGGAGGCCCGGCACGCCGGTGAACACGGCCGCCCCGGTCTGTGAGTGGTATACCGACCCGCCCTTCAGATAGCCGCCATATGTGACGCGGACCACGACCGGCGCCGAGAACGCGTTGTTGGAGCGCCACCGCATGAGCGCCAGCTCGTTCCGGAGCTGCATGTAGGCCGGCCAGATGTAATCGAAGAACTGAATCTCGACCACCGGCTTGAGCCCGCGCGTGGCCAGGCCGATGGAGCGGCCGATGATGTTGGCCTCCGCCAGCGGCGAGTTGTACACGCGGTCGTTGCCGAACGCGCGCTGCAGCCCCCAGGTCACCTTGAAGACCCCGCCCTTGCCCTTCACGTCCGGCAGGTTGCCCTCGCGGCTGCAGTCCGCCACGTCCTCGCCGAAGACGATGATCCGTGGGTCCCGTGCCATCTCGTCCCGCAGACAGACGTTGAGCAGGTCCACCATGGTGGTCGGGTCGCCGGCGAAGCGGGGATCGTCCTCGGTGTCGAACTGCTCCGACGTCGGGTCCACGTCGGGCGAGTAGACGTAATCGTAGATCGTGCTCGTAGCCGGCTGGGGCGAGGCGAGCGCCGTCTCGGCCGCCACCCGCACCTCCTCCGCGACCTCTTCCGCGATCTGGTCGAGCTCCGGCTGGGTTGCGATCCCCTGCTCCAGCAGGTATGCCGGGAACCGGTTCAGCGGGTCGCGCTCGGCGTCCGCCTGCCGCTCGGCGGGCGGGCGGTAGTGCACCTCGTCGTCGGACAGCGAATGGCTGTAGGGGCGGATGACGTTGGCGTGGACCAGCGCCGGGCCCTTTCGCGCACGGGCATACTCCACCGCCCTGGCGAGCACGTCGTAGGAGGCAAGCACATCGCAACCGTCCACCTCCTGGATGAGCAGCCCCGGAAACCCGGTGAGCAGGCGCGAGATGGACCCGCCCGCGGTGTTCACCTCGACCGGAACGGAGATGGCGTAGCCGTTGTCCTCGATCAGGAAGACGACGGGAAGCTTCAGGTTGGTGGCGGAGTTGATCGCCTCCCAGAACTCCCCTTCGCTCGTCGTCCCCTCGCCCGAGGTGCAGAGGACGACTTCATCGGCGTGCGCCAGTTCCTCGCGCTCCCCGATGGCAGGAATGCGCGAGGACCGGAGCCACGCCTCGGCGCACCCGACCGCCTGGAGGAATTGGGTGCCGGTGGGGCTCGATGCGCTGACGATGTTGAGCGCCTTGTGCCCCCAGTGCGAGGGCATCTGGCGGCCGCCGGAATTGGGGTCGTCGGCGGCGCCCACGGCGGAGAGAAGCTGCTCGGTGGCCGTCATGCCGAGGCCAAGGCAGAGCGCCCGGTCACGATAGTAGGTATAGAACCAGTCGTAAGCGGGGCGGAGCACCCGTGCCGCGGCGACGAGCACACCCTCGTGCCCGGCGCCCGAGATCTGGAAGAAGATCTTGTTCTGCCGCTTGAGCTGGATCTCCTTGTCGTCGATCCGCCGCGCCAGCAGCATGATGCGGTACATGTCGAGCAGGTCCGCCTTCTCCAGCCTGGCGGAGGCTCGGGCACGGGGGGAAGTTCGTGTGGCCATCGCACTCGGGGGAGGAGGGTCGCGGGCGGGTGCCGTGAACGACCGAAAGATAGTCACTTTTTCCAGTCCACCACCTTGACGTCGGCCAGTACTCCCTCGAAATCGTTGAACTTGACCGCCTTCGGGGCCGCCGGCATCGGCGGCAGTACGATCTCGGACTGCGCCCCCGTGACCTTCACGCGGAGGCGCGCCACCCGGTCCTTGCCGAGATCGAGAGTCACCGGTACGTACATGAGGAAGTCGGCCGGGACGCCTTCCTGTCCCACCTGGAGACGGACGCGGTATTGGCCGTCCGGCATCGGCTCCGAGCGCCAGGCCACACGATAGGTCGGGAGCGAGGTCCCGTTGACCCACTGGTCGAAGAACCAGCCCATGTCGAGTCCCATGTGGCGCTCGACCACCCGGCGGAAGTCGGCGGTTGAGGCCCGCTTGCCCTCGTAGCTCGCGTAGAAGTCGCGCATCGTCTCCTTGAAGGGCTCCTCGCTCATGGTCTTCATGTCGAGCATCATGATGCGGAGCATGTGCACCACCCAGGCGCCCTTCTTGTACACGATCGTGCCGTAATCGTCCACGTCATGGTCCCTGGAGGACTGCACCCGGTGGCCGAGCGCGATCGGGCCCGGCACGTCCCGGCGGAGCCAGATGGAGCTCCGGTACTGCCGCAGCAGGTCGAAGTACTTGTCGTTGCTGTGCCGCACGGTCTGCATGTACCACAGCCCCGAGAACTCCGCGAAGCCCTCGCTCAGCCACCGGTCGTGGTAGGTCATGTAGTCCACGCCGATGCCCCACCACTGGTGCGCCACCTCGTGCGCGCGGAACACCTCGTCGGTGCCCTGATCATCGGTCTGCTGAAAGGTGACCCACGACAGGTGCAGCATCCCCGGAAAAGCTTCGCCGTGGAATTCGGGAATCTCGGTGGCGTAGAAGTGCTTCAGCCTGGTCGGCCCGTACACGTCCTGGAAGAACTGCAGGCTGCGGATGACGTCACCCCCGACCACCTGACGCATGTTCTTCTGGTGGAACCTTGAGATCTTCTTGTGCGCCTCCTCGGAGACCATGACGGTGACGGGCGGAACGCCCGGCTCGGCGACGGTGTAGTCCTTGAAGAGCCCGAGATTGAAGGAGGCGTTCCGGATCGGGCCCGGTGTCACCCAGCGGGTTGTGATCATCCGGCCGACCTGGCTGGAATCCGTCCGGTCGCCGACGCTGGCGAGGAGATAGGCGTCCGGGGTGTGGAAGGTGAGATCGAAGGTGGCCAGCGTGCGTCCGTCGAGGGAGAGCGGGTACCACGCGACCGAGGTCTTGATCCGGAAGAAGTCGACGATGCGGTCGATCAGGTCACCGTGATAGGACACGCTCAGGCTCCGCACCGCCCCGGGCTGGAGGCGAGACCCGAGGTTGACCCATAGGAAGCCGCTGTCCTTGCCCTTGAACACGGCCGCCGGCTCGCCGGTCGACCAGCGGGCCGAATCGACCTCGAGCTTGTCGAACAGCTCGAAGGGCACCCATGGACCGGCCGCGCTGGCAGCCGCAATGTCGACCCTGGCCGTGGCGGCGAAGGCGATCTCCCCGATCCCGTGCTGCGGCAGGTCGATGCTCATCACGTACCGCCGGATCTCGGCCGGATCGAGGCGCTCGCCGGTGACCTGGGGGTCCCGCGCGCGGCCCGAGCGGGGAAATTGCGAGAGCACCTCCCGATCATCCGACCACCACCGGGTAGCCTTGCCGCTCAAGCTGACCGCCTCGACCTCGTAGGGGTCGAGGGTGAACATGAGCGGGTCCGCCCCCTGGCGACGAACGTAGGCATAGAACAGATCCGTACTGTCGCCGTTCAGCAGTGCGGCCATCAGATCGGGGTCGAAGCTCTTCGAGTCCTCGTCCCCCAGGTAGTTCAATGTTTCACGCACGCGGCTGCGGACGTCGCCGGGCGCCGCTTCGGCGTGGAACGTGAGCTTCGCTCGCAGCTCGGCGAGCGTGGTGTCGGCGAAGAGGAAGACCACATCGGTGATCGGCGCCTCGAGGGCCGTCTTCTTCTCGTATCGGGCGAGCCGAGCCTGCTCGATGGAGGAGCCGGGGGCGAACGCGAAGGTGCCGCTGCCATGGAACAGTGCGCCCACCGTGCGGCCGCCGATGGGCCTGAGGAGGTAGAGCTTGCCGCTGCCGAGGGTGAACCGCGCCACGTCTCGCTGCAGCACGAGCCCGCTCACGTCGGCCACGCCGTCCGGCGTCGCGTCGAGCGCCATCACCTCGGCGAACCGATCGGCGTACGAGTCGGCGACCCCCGTGCTCTGCTGGGCGCGCAGCCGAGGTCCGGGAGAGAGGACGGCAAGCAGGAGCAGCGGACCGACGATCCGTCTTGGCAAGCCAGCCTCCTGTTCAGGCGGCGCTCGACGGAGCGTGCCCCGGACGGGTCCGGGGCGCGGGCGCGAGCTGCATGTGAGTATGGGAGCGACTGAAGATGCGAAACGACCGGACCCGGGGTCAAGCCGCAAGAATACGACAGCGTACCAAGTCTGGTCAGCCGGCGAGCGGCCGCCAGCGGGCTAGGGCCGCTGAAACACGAGCTTGCCGCCCACGACCGTGGCCCGCACCCCTGCCCGCTCGATGGCCTCCGGCGGGATCCGGGTGAGATCCTGGTCCAGGAGGACCAGATCGGCCTTGTACCCCGGTGCCAGCCGGCCGCGGGTACGCTCGGCGAACACGGCGTACGCGTTCCCGCCGGTGTAGGCGCGGAGCGCTTCGTCCACCGTGATCTTCTGTTCCGGGATCCAGCCGTCCGGGTGCTTTCCATCGAGCGTGCGCCGGGTGACGGCGGCGTAGATGCCGAGAATCGGATCGATCGGTGCCACGGTCCAGTCGGAGCCGAACCCCAGGTGGGCGCCGCGGTCGAGCAGCGAGCGGAACGCGTACGTGGTCTTGATTCGCTCGGGGCCGATTCGCTTTTCGGCCCAGCGGCCGTCGTCGATGGCGTGATAGGGCTGCATCGAGGCGATGACGCCCATGCGCGCGAGCCGATCGATGTCCTGCCGCCGGAGGTGCTGGGCGTGCTCGTCCCGGAACCGCCGGTCGCGTGGGCCGTGCGCCTTCGCGACGCTGTCGTAGATGTCGAGCAGGAGGCCGTTGGCGCGCTCGCCGATGGCGTGCACCGCCACCTGGAGCCCCGCCGAGTCGGCCGCGCCGATCCAGGCGCGGAGCGAGTCCTCCGGCGTTACCAGCACGCCCGAGGTCGTGGGATCGTCGTTGTACGGCTGATAGAACAGCGCGGTGGTCGAGCCGAGCGAGCCGTCCATGTAGCCCTTGACCCCGCCGATCCACACCCAGTCGTCGCCTCGACCCCGCTTCGCGATGGTGTCGGCCACCTGGTGCCAGGTCTCCAGGGGGAAGTAGAGCGCCGCCCGGGCGGTGAGAGCACCGGCCTGCCTGGCGCGCAGGTAGGTGGCCAGGTCGGCGGGGTCCACGCTCACGTGGGCGAAGGCGGTGACGCCCTTCGAGGCGGCAAACGCCAGCGCGCGGCGGAGCGCGGCGTCGCGCTGCTCGTCCGTGGGCACGGGGATGGCTGCCTGGACCGGGCCCATCGCGCCGTCCTTGAGAATCCCGGTCGGCTCACCGGTGCGCGGGTCGCGCACGATGACGCCCCCGGGGATGTCCCTGGTCGAGCGGTTGATGCCCGCCGCGCGCAAGGCCGCGGAGTTGGCCAGCCCCATGTGGCCATCAAGCCGGTTGACGAAGACCGGGTTGTTCGGCGTTACCGAGTCGATCCATTCACGCCGCGGCAGCGGCGCGCCCGGCCAGCGTTCGTGGTCCCAGTCGCCGCCCAGGACCCACTCGCCCGGCCGGCGCTCCGAGGCGTACGCCTTGAGCCGGGCGATGAACTCCTCGGGCGAGTTGGCCGGCCGGAGGTCCACCCGGGCGAGCTGAAAGCCGCCGTCAATGAAGTGGAGGTGGCCGTCCATGAACCCGGGGACGACCATCGCCGAGCCATTGGCGAGTACACGCGTGCCCGGTCCCGCGAGGCGCGCGACGTCCGCGCTGTCGCCCACCGCCCGCACCGTGTCGCCCGAGACGGCCACGCCGCCCGCCCAGGGCCGGGCGGAGTCGCCGGTCCAGACACGACCGTACACCACCATATCGGCTGGTACCGGCGCCGGGGCGGCGTGGCAGGCAAGAAGTCCGGCGAGCGCCAGGAACGGACACACGCCGGCGAGTGGGCGAGCAGGCATCAGGAGGCCTTTCAGCGGAGCTTGGTGAGCCGGCGAACCGCCTCCAGCTTCTCGAGGGCGCTTCCGCCCGAGGCGGCCGGCGCGACGGAGAAGAGGTCGCGGATGTCGAGCAGGATCTCGAGCATGAGCTGGTCGCGCGTATAGGCGCTGTCGAGATCGATCATGCGGCCCTCGTCACCCGACCGCTTGGCCCGGTCGTACGACTCGCGGTAGAGGGACTCGAGGTTGGCCAGGATGCGCTCGCGGGCTCGCATGGGCAAATGGTTCCGGGGTCCGGGATGAGGTGCGCAGGCGACCAAACATTATACCTTTGGGGAATCGCAGGCCAGCACCCGCCCACCCTCAAGCACGAAGATGACCATGTCGCTTTCAGGCATCAACGTCCTGTTCTTCGCCGGTCCCCTCTACGAAGATCTCGAGCTCTGGTATCCCAAGATCCGGCTGGAGGAAGAGGGGGCCCGCACGCTGGTGGCCGGTACCGGCGAGCGCACCTATCAGGGAAAGCGCGGGTATCCGCTCACGGTGGACGCGAACGTGGACGACCTCTCCGCCGAGCGCTTCGACGGCCTCGTGATCCCCGGCGGCTATGCTCCCGACATCATGCGGCGCTCGAAGAAGCTCCTCCAGCTCACCCGCGACATCTATGAGGCCGATAAGCCCGTGGCCTTCATCTGCCACGCGGGCTGGGTGCCGATCTCGGCCGGGATCGTCCGCGGCAAGCGCGGGACCAGCGTCGGCGCGATCAGGGACGACCTGGTGAACGCCGGCCTGCTATGGGAGGACAGCCCCGTCGTGGTGGACGGCAACCTGATCTCCTCGCGCACCCCGGCCGACCTGCCGCAGTTCATGCGGGCGCTGATCAAAGCGCTCGACGCGCGGCGCACCGAGACGGCCCTGCCCGCCGCCGCCGGACGCGCCTAGATGTCGCTCGCTGAGGCCCAGCGGCGGGTGGACGCCTGGATCAGCCAGTACGAGGAGGGTTATTTCCACCCGCTCACCAACCTCGCCCGGCTGACGGAGGAAGTCGGCGAACTGGCCCGCGAGGTGAACCACCGCTTCGGCCAGAAGACCAAGAAGCAGGACGAGCCCGAAGGCGACCTCGCGATGGAGTTGGCCGATATCCTCTTCGTGCTCATCTGCCTGGCCAACCGCGAAGGCATCGACCTGCAAGCCGCGTTCGACCGGATGATGGAGAAGGTCGAAACCCGGGACGGAGAGCGGTGGACAAAGAAGCGGTGAGAGGTGAGCGGTAAGCGGTGAGCGGTGGTTACCTCTTACCGCTCACCGCTTACCGCCGTTCACTCCCACTCCTCCGGCTCGTTCTCCAGCTCCTCCAGCAGCACCAGATAGCTCTCCCATCGGTCGCGGGCCACGTCGTCCGCGGCCACCGCGTCTCGCACGCGGCAGCCCGGCTCGGTTCGATGGCGGCAATCCGCGTAGCGGCACTCGCCGAGGAACGGACGGAACTCGGGGAAGCACGAGTCGAGCTCCGCGGGGTCGATCCCCCACAACCCCACCTCGCTGAATCCGGGGGTGTCCACCAGGTACCCGCCGGCGTCGAGGGGGAGCATGACCGCGGATACGGTCGTGTGCCGGCCGCGCCGGACCCGGGCGCTGATCTCCGCCGTGCGGAGCTGGAGGCCGGGCTGCACCCGGTTGAGCAGGCTCGACTTTCCGGCGCCTGAGGGGCCGGTCACGACCGAGGTCCGGCCGGCCAGCGCCGCGGCCAACGCGTCGATTCCCTCGCCCGTGCGGACGCTGGTGGGGTAGACGGCGTACCCGGCGCGCCCGAGCCGCGCGCGTAGCGCGGTGCCGGGGTCGAGGTCCACCTTGTTGACCACGACCGAGGCGGCGATTTCGTTGGCTTCGGCCACGACGAGCAGCCGGTCGATGAGCTGGGGAATGGGAGCGGGATCGATCGCCGCGGTCACGACGAAGACCTGATCGACGTTCGCCGCCACCGGGCGGGCGCCGCGCCCCTCCGGCACGCGGCGCTCCAGGAGTGCGGTGCGCGGCTCGACGCCGACGATGGCGTGCAGCAGCGCCTCGGGATCGGGTTCGAGCCGCACCCGGTCGCCCACGACGACCCGGGTGGTGTCGCGCTTGGCCTTTCCGGCCAGCACCGCGCGGATCTCCCCGGACGCGGTCGCGACGCGGTACACCGCGCCATCGCGCTCGAGCACCGTGCCCTGGAGCGCGGTCACCACTCCGCGGGCGCGCGGGCGATCGCCTCGTCCAGCGCGGCCTTGACGTCATAGAGTGACAGCGCGTCGAGCCGCTCGGCGGCCTCGGCCTCGGTCCGTCCCCAGGCGAGCGTCTGGCTCTCCACGTGCCCCACCGGTCGGTCGCCACTGGGCGACCAGCGGACAAAGAGCAGCGCAGCCCCGAAGAGGCCGCGCACGTCCGGCTCTTCGTCCACGTACACGGCGACGGAGTACGCCTGGCCATCGCTCCCTCCGAAGGCCGCGGCGCGGTCGTGCTTCGCCATGTAGCCGCCCAGCGTCAGCTCGCTCATCGTCCCGGTATCGACTCCCGTACCATGTTGCCAAGGAAGAAGGCGATGTTGGCGGGTCGCTCCGCCAGTCGCCGCATCAGGTAAGGATACCACTGGGTCCCGAAGGGGATATAGACCCGGAGCCGGTAGCCCGCCTGGCGCAGGGTTCCCTGGAGGTCACGCCGGACGCCGTAGAGCATCTGGAACTCGAACCGGTCGGTCGCGATCTCCTGCCGGCGCACGAAGGCGCGCGCGTGGGCGATAATCGCCTCGTCGTGGGTAGCGATCCCCGGGTAGTTGCCCGCCAGCAGCAGCCGCTCCATGAGGCGGACGTAGTTCCGGTCCACGTCCGCCTTCTCCGGAAAGGCGACGGAGGCCGGCTCGAGATAGGCGCCCTTGCAGAGCCGGACCCGCGCCTTCATCGCGACAAGGTCCTCGATGTCCGCCTCGGAGCGGCGGAGCATCGCCTGGATCACGACCCCGCAGTGCGCACCGAACCGGTCGAACAGGTGCCGGCGGAAGAAATCGAGCGTGCGCTGGGTGTACGCGGAGCCCTCCATGTCCAGCCGCACGAAGCCGTGCAGCGCGGCGGCCCGCTCCAGAATCGCCGTCATGTTGGCGACGCACAGCGGCTCGGAGATGTCGAGCCCCATCTGCGTCAACTTGATGGAGACGTTCACCTCGACGCCGCTGGCCGCCATGCGCTCGAGCATCCGGAGGTACTGGTCCCGCGCCAGCCGGGCTTCCGCCTCGGCCGTGACGCTTTCCCCCAGCAGGTCGAGCGAAGCGGTGATGCCGCGTCGGGCCAGCTCACCGGCCGCCGCGACGCCCTGCTCGATCGACTCGCCGGCCACGAACCGCGAGGCGAACCGCCGCGCCAGCCCGTTACGGCGGACAAAGTTGAATACGCCCTGCCGATGGGAGAGCCAGAGCAGGCCCTGTCGCATGATCACGGTGGCATCCTGTCGGAGGCTGGAGCGGGCCGGCGAGGGCCGCCCGACAAACGCCCCGAAGCTAGCGGAGGCGGTGAGCGGTGTGTAGAGGGTCGAGCCGGTGAATCTTTATGCAAGCCTGTGACTGGCGTCACCTTACGGGTTCGCGGGCGACGGTATGATGAACGTCTCGACCGATGAAGCGCCAACTACAGGATCCATGAGTCCAGCCCGTCGGAAGCACCAGCCCTCACCGGAGCCGGAAGAGTCGGCCCAAGCCGCGGGGCTGCGGTATGTGAGCGACTCGTCCCCCGGCATTCACCGCCGGCGAGCGGGCCGAGGCTTCAGCTACGTCGGTCCGGACGGCCGGGCGATCCGCGACCGGGCAACGCTGGAGCGCATCCGGCGGCTGGCCATCCCGCCGGCCTACACCGATGTCTGGATCTGCCCGGCCGCCAACGGTCACCTGCAGGCGACCGGACGAGACGCCCGCGGCCGGAAGCAGTACCGCTATCACCCTCGGTGGCGCGAGGTGCGGGACGAAACCAAGTTCAGCCGGATGCTCGCGTTCAGCGAGGCACTGCCCCGGCTCCGGGCTCGGCTCGAGCAGGATCTCGCGCTGCCCGGACTGCCCAGGGAAAAGGTGCTCGCGACCGTAGTCCGGCTGCTCGAGTCCACCGCGATCCGGGTGGGCAACGACGAGTACGCCAAGTCGAACCATTCGTTCGGCCTGACCACGCTCCGGAGCCGCCACGTGGAGGTCTCCGGCTCCACGCTCCACTTCGAGTTCCGCGGTAAGAGCGGCAAGATGCAGCGGGTCGCGCTCAGCGATCGCCGTCTCGCGCGCATCGTGGCCCGCTGCCAGGCGCTCCCGGGAGCGGAGTTGTTCCAGTACGTAACCGAGGACGGCGAGCGGGTGTCGATCGGGTCGAGCGATGTGAATGATTACCTGCGGGAGCTCACGGGTGAGGACTTCACGGCCAAGGACTTCCGCACCTGGGCCGGCACCTTGCAGGCGCTGGCGGCGCTGCGGGCGATCGGTCCCGCGGCGTCGGAGCGCGAGGCCAAATCCGCCATCGTGCGGGTGATCGACGAGGTCGCCGGGCAGCTGAACAACACCCGGGCCGTGTGCCGGAGATACTACGTGCACCCCGTCGTGCTCGAGAGCTACGAGGCGGGAACACTCGACGACCGGCTGAAGAACGGCGGCCCGCCGAAGGGGTCGGAGGCCGCCGGACTCAACGAGCAGGAGCGGGCCGTCGTGCGGCTGCTGCGCCACGCAGGCGGGTGACCCGCCTTACGGATAGCCCCCCCCTCCCGTGCCCCCACCCATGCCGCTGCCGCCGGTCCCGCCGGTCCCGCCCGTTCCCGCGGCGGTGACCGTAACCGTCCCGTGCATGACCGCCGCGCCGTGAATGGTGCAATGGTACGTGAAGGTGCCGGCGCCGGTGAACGTCCGCTGGAAGCTGCCGGCGCTCTGGGTCGGCGAGCTCGGGCCGCCGTCATCGAAGGTGACGTTGTGGCTCACGTCGCCCTGCGCCCAGGTCCAGGTCACGGTGGCGCCTGCGGCCACCGACAACGCTGCCGGCTGGAAGAAATTGTTCCCGACCGTCACGGCGTTGGCGCCGCCCGGGGCGGCAGGGCTGGTGGGCGTCCCGGAATCGCCGCCGCATCCGACCGCAGCCAGCAGTGCCAGGCCAGCGAGCCGTGTCCATCCATGCATTGTGAAACCTCCTGCCGGGTGAAACCTCCTGAAGCCTGCTCGCATAGATAGCGTGCGGGGTCCGGGCCGTCTTGCAGCTCGGCAGCCGATTTGTGCGCACCTAGCCGCCAGCGACGTCTCGGAAGTGGCGGAACCATCGGAAAGCGAGGCGACATGGCGGCACATACGGCTACCGTCGAAGGGTTCATCCTCACCGAAGGGCATCATGCGGCGGGAAGCAGCCTGCCGTGGCATACACACCCGGGGCCCACCCTCTGTTTCGTCTACGCGGGCAGGTTCACCGAGAAGTTCCACGGCGCCACCCTGGACTGCACCCCGGGCACCTTCAAGGTCACGCCCGCTCACGAGAGGCACAGCAACCGCTTCGGCGGGTCGGACACCGAGGGCCTGCTGGTCGAGGCCGATGCCTCGCGCGTGGACCACCTGGGCTCCTGCGGGTTGGTACTGGAGGAGCGCCGGAGTGTGCGCCACGCCACGCTGGCCGTGCTGGCCTGGCGCATCCGCGGCGAATTGCGGCGCTGGGACACGGCGGCGCCGCTGGCGATCGAGGGGCTGTTGCTGGAAATCCTGGCCCTGGCCGCGCGCGAGCGGGAGCTCCGGCTCACGGGCACCCCGCCGCGCTGGCTGACGGAGGCGCGCGACCTGCTCCACGACCCCGGGTGGACCGGGAGCCTGGGACAGGCGGCGGCGGCAGTCGGCGTCCACCCGGTGACGCTCGCCCGCGGCTTCCGGAAGGCCTACGGCCGAAGCGTTGGCGCGTACCTCCGGCTGGTGCGTATCGCGCGGGCCGCAACTGAGCTGGCCGAATCGGACGCGCCGCTCGCGGAGATCGCGCTGGCCGCCGGCTTCGCGGACCAGAGCCACTTTTCCAATGTGTTCCGGGCCGAAACCGGGCTCTCCCCCTCGAGCTTCCGCAGGGCCGTGCGCAGCCGGTGAGCGGCCGGGTCAGCGCAGCGCGGCGCCGCCGATAACGTCGTCCAGCGCGCGCGCGACCGCCCCCGCCTCGATCTCGAAATGCGAGCGGTGCCAGATCCCCACCCCGTCGCGCAGGATGATCACCTGCGGCGATGCGTGGGCGACCCCGATCCGCTCGGCGACCGCGCGGGAGAGCGGCCGGTGCCGGACCACGTCCAGCAGAAAGACCGGGAGTTGGCAGCGTCCGCTCAACACCATCATCTCGTCGTAGGCCAGGCTGCTGGTGGGACAGATCGGGCTGTGCTTGTACAGCACGGCAATGGAGGCGGCGAGCAGCAGGGCGAGATCCGACTCGCCGGCGATCCGATACATTCCGGAACGTATACCGACGGAAGCGGTCGCGGCCAGCGGTCGCGGCCAGCGGTCGCGGTTAGGCGAGACGCATCCGCTCGGCCAGCCGGCGAAACCGCGGATCGCCCCGCAGCGGATCCAGCATCGGCTCCACGTTGAGATACGCCAGCCACCCGCGCCGTTCCTCGTACGCGCGTTCGAGCCAATCGAACGCCTGGTCAGCCTGGCCCAGCGCGGCATGCACCATCACGAAGGCCACCGGCGACACGTAGCTCGCTCGCGCCCGCGCCTCCAGGTCGGCCAGACCGGCTGAGGCTTCATCGGTCCGACCTCGTCCCGCTGCGACGGCGGCGAGCCCCGCCAAAGCGAGGGCCGGGCTGTCCGACACCGCGAGCGACTCGCGGAACGACGCCGCCGCCTGGTCCCACTGGCGAGCCTGCAGGTAGGCGAGGCCGAGGAGCCGATGATTTTCCTCGGCGGTCGGATTCATGGCCAGTGCGCGGCGCAGGTGCTCGAGCGCCTGATCCGGTTGCCGGGCGTAGTAGTGAAGCCAGCCCACGCTCCGGCGGATCGACACCGACGCGGGATCGAGCGCGATTGCGCGCCGCCCCTCGGCCAGCGCCAGCTCAGTCTGGCCCATGGCCACCTGGAACCAGGCGTACCACTGGCGCGCGACCGAGTAGCGCGGATTGAGCTCCAGCGCGCGGCGGAAGTGGCGGTCGGCGAGCGGCCAATCCCAATCGTAGATGAACACCACCCAGGCCAGCGACGTGTGCGCCTCGGCCAGCGTCTCGTCGAGCGCCAGCGCGCGCTGGGCTTCGGCACGGGCGCGCTCGAGGCCCTCCTTGACCGGCGAGCCGCGGTAGTCGATCTGCAACGCGTAGGAATCCGCCAGGCCCGTGTACGCCAGGGCGTAGCCGGCATCTTCCGCGATCGCCGCTTCGAAGTACCGGATCCCCTCGGCGATTGCCGATGGTGTGCGCCGGTTCCACGAGTACCGCCCCTTCAGGTACAGGTGGTACGCCTTGAGATTGGCGGTGTACCGGACCGGAACGGGATCTCCGAGGTCCTGGAGCAGGGTGGCCCGGAGCGTATCCACGATGGTGCCGGCGATCTCGTCCTGGATGGCGAAGACATCGGCCAGCTCGCGATCGTACCGCTCGGACCAGAGCGTGCGGCCGTCAGCCACGCTGGTGAGCTGGGCGGTGATCCGGAGCCGATTGCCCGCGCGCCGCACCGAACCTTCCAGGACCGCGGAGACCTTGAGGCGGGCGCCGAGCGTACGGACGTCCTCCCGCGCCCCCTTCAGCGCGAACACCGACGTGCGCGACGCCACGTGCAGCCCCTCGACCTTGGTGAGCGCCGTGAGCAGCTCCTCGGTCATCCCGTCGCTGAAGTACTCGTTGTCCGGGTCGGCGCTCGCGTTGACGAATGGGAGCACGGCGATGGCCCGCGCATCCACGGCGGACACGGCGCTGGCCGATGCACCGTCAGTCGGCAGGTCGGTGAGCGCCGCCGCGAAGTCGGCTATCGTGGGGAACCGCTCCGCCGGCGACTTCGCGAGCGCGCGCTCGAGGGCACGCTCCACCGCGATGGGTACGGTCGGCCGGTGGGTCCGGATCGGGGCGGCGGTCTCGATCGCGTGGCGCGCCATGGTGGCCCGCGGACCACTCCCGGCGAAGGGCGGGCGGCCGGCCAGCATTTCGTACAGCACGCAGGCCAGACTGTACTGGTCGGCCCGGCCGTCGAGGCCGCTCTCGCCGCTGGCCTGCTCGGGACTCATGTACGCGGGCGTGCCCACGGCGAAGCCGCGGTCGGTCACGTAGATGTTGTCGCCACCGGCCGCGGAGAGCGCGGTGGCAACGCCGAAATCGGCCACGACCGGCTCCCCTTCCTGCAGCAGGATGTTCTCCGGCTTCACGTCGCGGTGGATCACGTCGAGCCGGTGGGCGTAGGCCAGCGCCCCGGCGACCGCGCGGGTGATGCGAAGCGCAACGTCCACCGGCAGCGCTCCCTCCCGCTCGAGCCGGCCCCGGAGGCTCTCGCAGCCGGCGTACGGCATCACGAAGTAGAAGAGGCCGTCGTGCTCACCCGAATCGTGGAGCGGCAGGATCTGGGGATGGGACAGGCGGGCGGCGATCCGGATTTCCCGGAGGAACCGCTGTGGCTCGTACCCCGACAGCCCGTTGTCGGGCCGGAGCACCTTGATGGCCACCTTCCGGTCGTGCTTGACATCCTCGGCCAGGTAGACCGTCGCGGCCCCGCCCCGCCCGATCTCCTCCTGGATCAGGTAGCGGTCGCCGAGGGCGGCGCGCAGGCGGGCTGGGATGTCGGACACGACGGCCTCGGGGATGGGCCCGTTGAGCCTGGAGCGGTGTCCATGGAAGGGAATCAGTCGTCACCCGATGCACAAGGCGCGCGGCGACGCCCCGGGTGGCACCCAGGTGAAACCTTTCCGAGCCCGCGACGAAGAGAATGGGAGAGCCCGGCGCGTCGTCGGGCAGGAGCGGACGAGGCACCCGGCATGTTCTCAGCAGACGGCAAGCTGCAAGTGCGGCAACAACTCTCCGCCGAGGCCTCGACGGCCCCTCTGGTTCGGCAACTGCGGGCCGTGCTCGTAGATGCGGACGAGGTGGCCCGGCGCCACCTGCGGCAGTTGCTCGACGACGAGCTGGGCGTGAGCGTGGCCGCCGAGTGCGCCACGGGTGAGGCCGCCCTCGAGGCGATCACCGGCGAGCGGCCGAGCCTCGTCTTCCTCGATGTCATGCTGCCGGACATGAACGGGCTCGCGCTGGCCCGGGAGCTCGCGCCGCAGGTCCCGGCCGGACTCGTGTTCGTGACCGATCGGGCGCACTGGGCGCTTCAGGCGTTCGAGGTGCAGGCGCTCGACTACGTGCTCAAGCCCGTGGATCGCGGCCGCCTCCGTACCGCGGTGGCGCGCGCCCGTTCGCTCTTCCCGCTGGATCGCCGCGCTGCGGCCGCCTCGGAGCGGCTCCTCGCCCTGCTCGACCGTCGCGACGCCGAACGGCAGCGGCGTGCCCGGCTGCTCATCCGCCGCGCCGACGCCGCCTATTTCATCCGGACCGATGCGATCGATTGGGTGGAGGCGGCAGGCAAGCTGGTGAACGTGCACGCGGGCAAACAGGTGCATGCCCAGCGGGAGGCCCTGGCGCGAATCGAGCGGCACCTCGATCCAGAACAGTTCATCCGCATCAGCCGGTCGGCGATCGTCAACGTGGACCGCATCCGCCAGATCCAGCCGTGGTTCAACGGCGAATACCTGGTGATCCTGGACGGCGGCTCGCAGGTGCCGACCTCGCGGCACTACCGGGTGAATCTCCGGCGTCTATTCGGCAGGGACGACGCGCCGTAGATTGGGATGGCCGCGTTCCCCGTGGCCGAGGAGGTCTCATGCGCCACTCCCTGCTGCAGGCTCGTTGTCAGGCCGGCCTGCTCACTGCTCTCGTCCTCTCCGGCTCGGCGTGCCACCACGCCCCGACCACCACGCCGGCTCAGCCCGCCCCCGACGATGCCGGCGCCGCAGTTCCGCTCGAAATCGACAACCACAACTGGCTGGACGTGATCATCTACGTGGTGCGCGACGGTCAGCCCATGCGGGTCGGCATCGCGAACGCGAGCAGCTCCGCCAATTTCAGCCTCCCTGCCCGGTTGCTGGGCCAGGGCCGTGAACTCCGGCTCTGGGGTCACCCGATCGGCGGCACCGGTGGCGCGCTCACCGAATCGGTCGTGGTGCAGCCGGGGCAGTGGATCGAATGGACGCTGGAAACGGATCTTGATCGGTCCGCCATCGGCGTGTATTGAAGAGGCGCGAGCGGCCGGCGCGACCTACCTCGCCCCGCTTCCCCCCGTGCCTCCGCCGCCTTCGAGGACGCCACCGCCGCCGAACACCTGCGTGATCGCTACCAACCCCGCCGCGACCGCCCCGCCGAGCAGGCCGGTGCCGCCGGGCGAGAGCCGACGCTGCTCCAGCGCGCGGACGAAGCGGAGGGGGATCACTACCGTCTCGCCCGACCAATCACTCCGCTCGCCGCGCTGGTTCTCCACTTCCCGGACGGCCAGCGTGAGCTCGACGGAATCCGCCCGCTCGACCTCGCCGGCCACCGCCTCTACGTCGCGGCCGAGCCGCCCCGCGAGCGAGTCGCTGCCAGCATCGGTGAGTATGGCCTGGACGCGGAGGCCCGCTGCCGGCGCGGCGGCCGGCAGCGGGCGGTAGGTGTAGCACCCCGCCAGCACGAGCAGCGGGCCGACGAGCGGGGTGCGGGCGCGAGCGGCCATGCTCAGTTTGCGAGCGGCGCGGACGAGGTGTAGTTGAGCACCGGGCATGGATTGGGATCGTTCGCGTTCCGCCCCGCCGGCGGTGCGTTCGGCGTATTCGGGTTGGCATTGATCTCGGTGATCCCGTACGGCATCCGGCCCGCGATGGGCGTGGTCCCGGGCACGGTGCTGCCGACGGGCGGCGCCGGGGCCAGCGACGGAAGGCAGGTGCGTTTCCAGTCGTTCCACGCCTCGATGTTCAGGAACTCCCCGACGTATTTCTCCTCCATGATGTTCTGCAGCGTCGCGGGGGCCGAGCCGATCGCCGGGAATACGTTCTCGGTGGCGCCGCGCGCCCCGTAGCCGCGGTTGGCTCGCGCCGCGTCGAGGAACGGCTGCGCGGCCCCCTGCCCGCCGCCCTGGAACGCCGCCTCTGCCCCGATGAGCTGTGTCTCGACGTAGGTGAGCTCGGGCTGCCGGAAGTCGCCGGGGTCGACGTTCGGGTCGATGAAGTTGAAGCCGGCGTACTGGGGCGTGCCGCCCGGGGGCGTGATGCCGTTGCCCGGGTCGATCCCGGGAGCGGTCTGCATGTTGGTCGTTCCCGCCGGCCGGTAGCCGAAGAAGCCGAGCGGCGTACCGTCGGCATCGGCGGCCGGCGCGAAGTAGAACTCCAGTCGCGCGCTGTCGGCCAGCCCCCCGTCGATTCGGCGCTTCATGATCTCGATGATCGCGGCGCCCGGGCCGATGTCACCCCGCTGGGTCTGGAACTGCCACCAGATGTTGTTCCCGTTGGGGGTGGCATCCGCGAACCAGTTGAAGTCGTTGTCGGGCGTGTTGATCCCGAGCGGCACCTCGGCCAGCGCCAGCGCGTACGAGGCCGGGTCCACCTCGGCCGTGTGCAGGTAGAGCCGCGCCTTGAGCGAGTGTGCCACCTGGGTATACACCTCACGCAGCCCCGCCGCGTCGCGTCCGGCGTAGATCAGCTCGGCGTTGTCCTGGGGCGGGCCGAGATTGCTCGGTCCCGCCGCGGGCAGGTAGATGGTGATCGCCGAGTCGAGCTGCGCCTGCAGGTCGGCGTAGACCTGGAGCTGCGGGTCGAATGCCGGTGTCGGGTTGGTCGAGTCGGCGGCCTCGCGATAGGGGATGTCGCCCCAGACGTCGGCGGCCATGCCCATCACCAGCGCCTCGTACACCTTCCCGATCCCGATGTAGAGCGAATCGCCCAGCCCCCGCGCGAGCTGCTCCATCTTGCGGATGTCGAGCAGTCCGCCGCCGCCGTTGAGGGTGCGGTTGGACCCGTAAACCGAGGTCCAGTTGGGGTCGATCGTCACCGGGTCGATGGCGTAGCGGTCGAACCCGATCTGCTGGCGCGAGTTTCCGGCGATCTGCTGCACATACATCGCGGCGTTTCGCGCGAGCTGGCCCTGGAACTGCACTCCCTGCGCCGCCTGGATGCCGATGTAGAGCGGTCCCGGCCGGGTGAGGCGGTCGATGTTGTTGGGATCGGTGCTGATCCCGTTCCCCGAGAGGAAGTCGTTGCAGCCCGCCGCGCCGAGCGCGAGGGCCACGACGGCCGCCAGCTTCCATGCGTGTGTCATGGCGCGCCTCCTGTGGTTCTCCGCCCGGACGTCAGCGGTTGAGCGTGAGCGAGAAGACGAACGACCGCGTCTGCGGATCATTGAAGTAGTCGATGCCCCGGACCGAGGTCGCCGAGCCCAGCAGCGACGTCTCGGGGTCGATGCCGGTGTAATCGGTCCAGGTCACCAGGTTCCGGCCCGAGACCCTGAGGTCCACGCTGCTGAATCCGAGGAGCCGGTTGACCCAGGGAGCGTCCAGCGTGTAGCCCACCGAGATCTCGCGCAGCTTGACGAACCCCGCGTCCTCGATGAACGCCGACACCGGGCCGTTGAACGTGCCGCCGGGACCGGTGAACCAGGCCTCACCCAGGGGCACCGCCATCCCGGCGCCCGGGCCGGCCACCTGCTGGCCCTGGAAGTAGCTCTGGCCGAACACGAAGTTTCCGCCGTCGCGGAACGTCTGGGATTCCTTCGAGGTGCCGAAGTGGTCCATCGCGCCCCGAGTGCCGTTGTAGTTCTGCCCGCCGTGCCGGATGTCGAGCAGGCCGGTGAGCGAGATCTTCTTGTAGCGGAACGCGGTGCGGAGCGAGCCGGTCCAGTCGGGGTTCGGATCGCCCACGATGTAGTTGTTGGAGGCGTCGAGCTGCGGATAGCCGGTGCCATCGATGTACAGCGCGCCGGTGGGCGCACCCAGGCACTGGCCCGGCGTCTGGTCGATGTTGACGTCGTTGATGACGAGGCCGCGCCCGCAGCGGACGTAGTCGGTGCCGTAGAACACCCCGATCCGCTGGCCCTCGATGGCCACGCCCTGGACGCCCAGGCCGTTGGAGCCGCCGCTGAACGGGAACGGCGCGAACTGCACGCCCGCGAGGTCGGTCACCAGGCTCTTGTTGTCGGCCCACTGGGCGCCGAGCTCCCAGGAGAAGTCGCGCGTCGTGACCGGCCGCACGTTCAACGCGAGCTCCACGCCGATGTTGCGCAGCGCGGCCGCGTTGGCGGGCTCCTCGGTGTAGCCGGTGCTGCCGGCCACGGGAATATTGAGGATCACGCCGCTCGAGTTCTGGCGGTAGTAGGTGACGCCGAAGTCGGCCTTGTCCCCCAGCAGCCCGAGGTCCACGCCGGTCTCGAACTCCTTCACCCGCTCGGGCCCGAGCTCGGTCGTGGGCAGGTTGTATCGGGTCACCAGCCCGCCGACACCGCCGAGTTGCGTGGAGCTGCTCGGGCCCCAGCCGCCTTCGGCCAGCGTGGTCGAATTGAACACCGACTGGAGCAGATACGGCTGCGGCTGGGTGCCGCTCTGGCCGTAGGCCGCCCGCAGCTTCCCGAACGTGAGCCAGCGCTTCTCGTTGTCCGGCCCCCGATAGAAAGTCCAGGCCGCGCTCCCTTTGGGGAACCAGTTGCGCCGGGAACTGACGCCGAACGTGGACGCGCCATCGTTCCGGACCGCCGCGGTCAGGAAGAGCTGGTTCCACAGGTCCGCGGTCGCCTGCGCGAAGTACGACTCGAGCCGCACCGTCTGCCGGAAGTCGTAGGGCGGGAGCTGGGACGAGGTGTTGCCCAGGTTGAACGGCTGCGGGGCAATGAGACCGGTGCCGAGCGTCTGCCGGCTCTGCAGACTGTTGGAGTTGAGGTTCTGGCCCAGCGTGAGCGTGCCCGACCACACCGGGCTCATGGTGTAGTGCGCGGTGGCCGTCAGGTTGTGGTCGATCTGGCTGGTCCGGATGTACCCGGCGTTGACGCCGCCCACGCCGTTGGTGCCTACCACCGTGGTATTCGAGGTCTGCCACGGCCAGCCCTGGGTCCGCTCATCATTGGCGTAGTCGAGGCCCAGCGTGTAGTTGAACGTCAGCCAGCGGAGCGCCGTGAACTCGGCGTTGACGTTGCCGTAGGTCCGGCCCACGTCGCTGGTGGCGACGTTCTCGTTGGCCGAGAAGAATGGATTGTCGTAGATCCGGCCCTGCTGCTCGCTGCCCGGACCCGGATTGGGGAACCGGAACGAGCGGTGCAGCCCGTACACCGGGTCGAGGAACGGCTGGTTGTTGAAGTCCGGCGGCGTGCGCCAGGCGCCGAGCAGGAGTCCCTCGGTGCTGTTCCGGCTCACCACGGAGCCGCCGCTCCCGTCGGTGTAAGCCACGTTGGCCCCGACCTTCAGATTGTCGAAGATCCGGTGCGAGCCGTTGAACCGCACGGCGATCCGCCGGTAGTGGCTGTTGGGGCCGACGATGTACCCCCGGTCGTAGTTGTAGCCGCCGGACAGGTAGAAGGTGGTCCGCTCGCTCCCGCCGGAAATCGTGAGCGTGTTGTCGGTGGTGTAGCCGTCCTGGAACATTTCCGCCGAGTGGTCGAACACCTGCGTGCCGGGCGCCAGGAGCGGTCCCCAGCTCCCGGCCGAGGCGAACGGCACCGCGCAGTTGAGGGCGCCGCCGGTCACGCACGTCGGGGCCACGCCGCCCGTCCCAAGGCCGTACTTGGTCTGGAACTCGGGCAATTGGGTGTGCTGGTTGAGCCCGATCGAGCTTCGCAGCGAGTAGCGCGTCGGTCCGGGCTGGCCGTGCTTGGTGCTGATCAGGATGACGCCCTGGCCCGCCCGCGAGCCGTAGATCGCGCCGGAGGCCGCTCCCTTGAGGATCTCGACGTTCGCGATGTCGTCCGGGTTGATGTCCAGCGCGCGGTTGGCGGGCGCCGCGCTGGCGTTGAGCGCGCTGCTCAGCGGGTTGTTGTAGTTGATGGAGTTGTCGACCGGCACCCCGTCCACCACGATCAGCGGCTGGCCGTCCTGCGCAGTGATGGTGGTGGTACCGCGGATCTGGATGAACGACGACGCGCCCGGATCGCCCGAGCTCGACGTCACGTTCACGTTTGGCGCCTTGGCAGCGAGCGCGTTGACGATGTTCGGCTCGTTGCTGCGCACGATCGCGACCGAGTCGACGGCGCTCCGGCCAGTGCCGAGCTTCTCGACCTCGGACACCGTGCCGGCGCCGGTCACGACGATCTCGCCCAGCCGGAGCGGGTTCTCCGCCAGACGGAAGTTCTGGGTCGCGGATCCGGCGAGCGTGACGCGTGCCGTAGCCGGCTTGAAGCCCACCGCGCGCGCGGTCACCGTCACCGGGGTCGCCGGCACGCGGGCGCCGGGAACAGCGATGGAATACGTCCCGTCGGAGCGCGTCGTGGCCCCGAGGTTGAGATCCTGCACCAGCACGGTGGCCTGGCCGAGCGGAGTGCCCTCGGCGCTGGTGACCGTGCCCGTCAGCGTCGACGGCTGCTGGGCCGGCTGCTGCGCCGACCCGAGGTGGGCGATGAGCGCGAGGGCGCCCGACGCGCCGAACGCCGCGCGGGCGAGGCCCCGTGATACCACACGAGGAAGGGTCATGGGAAGTCTCCTGCGCCGCGAGAGGATCGGAAGCAACGGACATCGCATGCGGCCGCGCGGTGCGACACGGAAGACATTGACGTCCCACTTCCGGGGCCACAACGCCTCCGTCGCGACCCGCCGGATTCGGGGCGCGACCTGCACGCCTCGCGGCGCGAGCAACGGACTGTTCCGGGCTGAACATCGGAGAGAACCGGGCGGCGGGCGCGCCCCGGCGGGTGGGGGCGTCGCGGGCGGGAACGCCCGCGACGGTCAGCGTTTCACTTCGCGGCGGTCAGGCGGGGTAGTAGCGGTGGCCGTGCGCGTCCATCTCGAGCAGGCTCGCGGCGGGCGCGAAGCGCGGGCCGTGCACGTCTTCGAGATCCCGCAGCACGTCCACCACGCGCGCCGCGGTGAGGTCGTCCACCAGACGGAGCGGGCCGCCGCGGAAGGCGGGGAATCCGATGCCGAAGAGCGCGCCGACGTCGCCGTCGCGCGGGCTTCGCACCACGCCGTCGTCCATCGCCATGGCCGCTTCATTGAGCATCGCATACACCAGGCGCCGCTCCACCACCGACGGATCCGCGTCCTCCACCGGACGAACACCGAGGAGGGGATAGACGGAATCGTCCGCGCCGGTCTTGTGGCCGTCGCGATAGCGATAGAAGCCGCGACCGTTCTTCCGGCCCAGCCGCCCTTCGGCCAGAAGGCGGGCGAGCGTCTCCGGCGGCCGCAGCCGGTCGCCTAACGAGGCGTGCATCACCCCGCCGGCCCTCTGCGCCACATCGAGGCCAACCTCGTCGAGCAGCGCGATCGGCCCGACCGGAAAGCCCCACGCCGTCATGGTCCGGTCGATGACCTCGACCGGGACACCCTCGGTGAGCAGAATCGCCGCCTCGTTGAGATACGGCGAGAGAATACGGTTGACCCAGAAGCCGGGCTGATCGGCCACCACGATGACCGTTTTTCCCATCCGGCGGCCGAACCGGACGGCGGTTACGATCGCCTCGGCCGCGGTGGCGTCGGTCGGGATGACCTCGAGCAACGGCATCTTCTCCACCGGCGAGAAGAAGTGCATCCCCAGCACCCGATCGGGCCGCTCCGCCCGCGCGGCGATCTCGCGGATCGGGATCGTCGAGGTATTGCTGGCGAAGATCGTCTCCGGCCGGGTTACGGCCTCGACTTCCGCCAGCACGCGGCGCTTGAGCTCGAGATCCTCGAACACGGCCTCGATCACGAGGTCGGCGCGCGCAAATCCACGGTAATCGTCGCCGCCGGAGAGCAACGCGCCGAGCCGCTCGTACTGCGGCCGCGTGAGGCGCTTCCGCCTGAGCCGCTCCGCCAGCGGGGCGCCGGCAGCCTTGAGCCCCTTCCCCACGCGCGCGAGGTCGGCGTCCTTGAGCCGTGTGTCCACCTCGACGTTGAGCGCCGCGGTGCCGGCGATGCCCGCCCCCATGAACCCCGCGCCCACCACGCCGAGGCGCCGGATCTGCCGCGGCACCGCCATGCCGGGGGGGATCCCGTCGTCCTTCTTGAGCGCGGCGGTGGCGAAGAAGACCTGCACCAGCTTGCGGGAGACCTCCCCGACGGCGAGCTCGCCGAACGCGCGGTGCTCCTCGGCGAGTCCGGCGGTGACCCCCTGCTCGAGCCCGACTCGAACCGCGTCGAGCGCGCGCAGCGGCGCCGGGTAGTGGCCCCCGGTGCGGACCCGGACCCGCTTCTCGGCGGCGCGATAGACCAGCCGCCGCCCGGCCGCGGTGCGGTCGAGGAAGTAGGCCTGGAGCCCGCCGACCGGCGAGCGGCGAGGCGGCCCCTGCCGCGCGACCCGGTCGGCCGCGGCCACCGCGGCGGCTCTGAGAATGCTCGGCGGCACCAACTCGTCCACCAGCCCGAGGCGGAGCGCCCGGGCGCCGCGCTCGCTCCGGCCGGTGAGGATCATGTCGAGCGCCGCGCGGGCTCCGATGAGCCGCGGCAGTCGCTGGCAGCCGCCCGCCGCCGGCAGGAGGCCGAGCTGCACCTCGGGAAGGCCGAGCTGGGTCTTGGGATGGTCGGTGGCCACGCGGTAGTGACACGCCAGCGCGAGCTCGAGGCCTCCGCCCAGGCACGCACCGTGGATCGCCGCCACTACGGGCTTGGCCAGCGCCTCCACCCGGTTCACCATCTCCTGCCCCTCGAAGCTCAGCCGCTCCGCCGCGCTCTCGGTGGTGAGCGCCGAGAACTCGTCGATGTCGGCGCCGGCGATGAAGCTGTCCGGCTTCCCGGAGATGAGGACCGCCGCGCGGATCGCCTGGTCGTCGCGCAGCCGGATCAGGAGCGCCTCGAATTCCACCTTGACCGCATCGCTCAGCTTGTTGACCGGCTCGCCCGGCAGGTCGAAC
>DATAHW010000059.1:0-13611 GCA_036262935.1 Gemmatimonadales bacterium
ACCGGCGCCTCGCACAGCAGACAGGTGGGCGGCAGGAGCCAGCGCTCGACCCCCGCCAGCGCCTCAGCGAAGGTGGTCATTGACCGCGGCGCGCATGACCTCGACCGGCGCGCATACCCCGGGGAACCAGCGCTCCAGCGATGCCGCCCCCTGCGCCACGAGCATCGTGCGGCCATCCGCCGCCCGGAGACCGGCGGCGCGCATGGCGTGCGTCCACGCGGTGTCGTCGCGACCATACACCATGTCGAGCGCGGCCACCGCGCGCGGAGGCGGGTCGGAGAGCGGCAGCGGATCGGCGGCGCCGAGGCCCAGGGGCGTCGCGTTGATGACCGTGCCGCACTCGGCCGGATCGGTGAGGCGGATGCCCTGATCTCCGGCCCAGCGCTCGAACCCGCGCCGCCGCTCCTCGGAGCGCGAGGACACGGCGAGGGCGATGCCCCGATCGAGCGCCGCGCCTACCACCGCGCGGGCGCCGCCGCCGGTGCCGAGCACCAGCCAGGGAGCGGGCGCCGCGAGCGCGTCCAGCGCGGCCAGAAGGCCGGCTACGTCGGTGTTGTCGCCGACGCAGCTCCCGTCGGTCTCGCCCCAGAACGCGTTGCAGGCGCCGAGACGCTCGACCAGCACGCTTGCCCGGTCGAGCGCGCGCGCGGCCACGTCCTTGTGCGGCACGGTGACATTCCCGCCGCCGCCGGCGCGGCTCAGCGCGCCGATCAACCCCGAAACGTCCGCGGCCGCACAGCGGAGCGGGACGTACACGGCGGGAAGGCCGAGCACGCGGAAGGCCGCGTTGTGCATGGCCGGAGAGAGGGAGTGCGCGACCGGATCGCCGAGGAGAGCGAAGACGCGCGTGGCGCCGCCGCTCACCGCACGCTGTCGGCCACCCGGCCTGCCACGGCGCCGATCAGTTCCTGGAGCTCGGTAAAGGTGGTGCGATAGCTGGCGAGATCGGAGCCGAACGGATCGCTCACCTCGGCCTGCGTCTCGTCGCGGCCGGCGTACGCCGCGAGGAGGTGGGCCTTGTGCTCGCCGCCCAGCTCACCGACCCTGGCCAGATGGTGGCCCGACATGACGAGAATGAGGTCGGCGCCGCGCACGATCTCCCGGGTGAGCAGGCGCGCGCTGTGCCCGCTCAGATCGAGCCCGTTCTCGAGCCCGACCAGGTAGGCGCCCTCCGAGACCGGCGCGCCGTCCCAGGCCCCGGTGCCGGCGGACGACACGGTCACCTGCTCGAGCCCGCGCGAGGCGAGCGCCTGGCGCATCAGCCCCTCGGCCATGGGGCTCCGGCAGGTGTTGCCGGTGCAGACGAAGAGGACGTGGGTACTCATGGCAGAAACATAGTCAGGGGGCGAACCGCCCGGCGGCGCGACGCAGCTCGCCGCGCGGGATGGCGCCTTCCCGCACCAGCCGCGGCACCGGGCCGGTGCAATCCACGAGCGTCGACGGCGGGACGTTGCCCAGCACGCCGCCATCGAGCACCAGCAGCAGCCCCTCGTCCACCGCGTCGCGGAACAGCTCCACCAGTCGGTCCGGCCCCGGCGCGGTCGGACCGCCCGGCCGGTTGGCCGAGGTGGAGGTGAGCGGCCGATCGCTGGTGGCCACCAGCCGCTCCACCGCGTGATGCGAGGTGTGCCGAACGGCGATGCCGCCCTCGCGCCCGCGCAGCTCCTCCGGCAGGTGGCCCTCGCCGCCGCGCAGCACCAGCGTCAGCGGCCCCGGCCAGAATGCGCTCGACAGCGCCCGCGCCGACGGCGTGAACACGAGCCCCCAGCGCTCGGCCATCGGCCGGCCGGAGACGAGCAGGAGAAACGGCTTTCCCGGCGCCCGTCCCTTGAGTGTGGAGAGCGCATCGAGGGCGGGCACCGTCGGCGCCGAGCCCAGGCCGTAGACCGTTTCGGTGGGATAGCCCAGCAGGCGGTTCGCCGCGAGATGGGCCGTGACCGCGGGGATGGCGGCGTCGATCTGGGCGGGGGTCTGGAACGGAAGGATCACTCGTGGGTCCCGGCGAGGAGCTCGGCGAGCGCGAGGTCGTCCGCGGTGGTGACCTTGAGGTTGCGCGCCGAATCGGGAACCAGGTGGACCGGGACCCCGGTGCGCTCGACCAGGGCGGCGTCGTCGGTGGCGGGGCCGCCGTTCCGCGCGGCCAGCTCATGCGCACGCTGCAGCACGGCTCGCGGAAATCCCTGCGGGGTCTGCGCGCGCCAGAGCCGCTCGCGAGCGACGGTACCTTGAATCAGCGTGGGGTCCGCGGGCGAAGCCTGCTTGAGCGTGTCGCTCACCGGCACGGCCGCCACCGCCCCCTGCCCCGCCCGCGCGCGGACGATCACCGCATCGATTACCTCGCGCTGGACGAACGGCCGCGCGGCATCGTGCACCAGCACCGTGGTGCACGCCGGGTCGAGCGCCGCGAGGCCGGCTGCCACGGAGTCCGCGCGCTCGGCGCCGCCGGCGACAAGACAGAGCCCCGGCCCGGTCAGTCCGCGGAGAAAGTCGGGTGCGGCCGCGGCGTCTTCCGCCGGCAGGACCAGCACCACGTGGACCACCTCCGGGTGTGCCGTGAATGCCCGCAGCGCGCGGAGGACCATGGGGACCCCTCCGATGGGCTGGTATTGCTTCGGCATCCCGCCGCCGAGCCGACTGCCGCGGCCCGCCGCGACCAGCACGACGCCGA
The DNA here is from genome assembly GCA_036262935.1 of Gemmatimonadales bacterium. Taxonomy (GTDB): domain Bacteria; phylum Gemmatimonadota; class Gemmatimonadetes; order Gemmatimonadales; family GWC2-71-9; genus CAVVWJ01. The sequence goes on from DATAHW010000059.1 coordinate 2,669, forward strand.
CGTCACGCGGCAAGCGCCCGCACCAGTTGCCCGACGTGGTCCAGGCCCACCATCGAGACGCCGGCAACCTGCGTCCCGCTGCGCGACGAGCCGAACACGCGGCGGAAGCCCAGCCGGGCCGCCTCCCCGATGCGCCGCTCGAGCGCGCCGCTCGGCCGGATCTCGCCACCCAGCCCGATCTCGCCGAGGAAGATCACGTCGGCCGGTGCCGGGCGGTTGTAGAGGCTGCTGAGGAGCGCGGCGGCCACCGCCAGGTCGGCCCCCGGCTCGCTGAGCCGCACGCCGGCCGTGACCTGCACGAACACATCGAGGTCGGCGAACGAGGTCTCGGCGCGCCGCTCGAGGACCGCGAGCAGCACGGCGAGCCGCCGTGGATCGAGGCCGGTGGCCACCCGCTGCGGCGTGCCGTAGCCCGACTTCGCGGCCAGGGCCTGCACCTCGACCAGCACCGGACGCGTGCCCTCCATCAACGCGGTCACGGCGCTGCCGCTGATGCCGTCGGCGCGGGCCGCGAGAAAGACCGCCGATGGGTTGGGCACCGCCACCAGGCCATGCTCGGTCATCGAGAAGACGCCCAGCTCGTCCACCGAGCCGAACCGGTTCTTGGTGGTGCGGAGCAGCCGGTAATCGAGCGTAGCCTCGCCCTCGAAGTAGAGGACCGTGTCCACGATGTGCTCGAGCGTCTTGGGGCCCGCGATCCCGCCGCCCTTGGTGACGTGGCCCACTACTACCACCGAGGTGCCGCTCTCCTTGGCGAACCGCATGAGCTGCCCGGAGCATTCGCGCACCTGGCCCACGTTGCCCGGCGCGCTCTCGAGCGCCTCGGTGTACACCGTCTGGATGGAGTCGATGACGACGACGTCCGCCGCCACCGCGGCCGCCGCGCCCAGGATGGCCTCCAGCCGGGTTTCGCCCAGGACGTGCACAGCGCCCGCGTCTTCGTTCAGCAGCCGCTCCGCCCGCAACCGGATCTGGTCGGGCGACTCCTCGCCGCTGGCGTAGAGCACCGTCCGGCCCGCGGCCTCGAGCCGCGCCGCGGCCTGGAGCAGGAGCGTGGACTTCCCGATCCCGGGCTCGCCGCCGATCAGGATCATCGAGCCCGGCACCAGGCCGCCGCCGAGCACGAAGTCGAACTCGGGGATGCCGGTGCGCCAGCGCTCGAGCGGCCGCGTGGCCACCTCGCGCAGGCGGGCCGGCGGCGCGACCAGACCGGCGGCGCGGACACCCCGCTTGGCCGGGCCGCGCACCGCCGCACGGACCAGCACGGGTTCCTCGGCCACGGCGTTCCACGCGGCGCATGCCTCGCAGCGGCCGACCCATTTGGGGTGCTCGTGGCCGCATTCGGTGCAGCGGTAGACGGAGCGGGGTTTGGGCATGAGGCCGGGCGGTCAGGCGGTCGGGCGGAAGGACGGAAGGATGGAAGGACGGAAGGACGGAAAGACGGAAAGGCGGACGGACGGAAGGACGAAAAGCGCAGCCGCATTTGCCGGCACTGTCATCCCGAGCGACAGCGAGGGATCTTGCCCGGGAATGGGTCGAGGCTGGCGGACAAGATCCCTCGCTCCGCTCGGGATGACAGTGCCGCTCCGACGCGACGTTTTCTCCTTCCGTCCTTCCGTCCTTCCGTCCATCCGTCTTTCCGGCGTCACTCCGCCTCCTCCCGATTCGACAGATTATCGAACCGCGTGTACTCCCGCACGAACCGAAGCTGCACGTCTCCCGTGGGTCCGTTCCGATTCTTGGCGAGCATGACCTCCGCCACGCCTTTCTTCGTCTCGTCCTCGCGGTCGTAGTACTCCGGCCGATGGATGAAGATGACCAGATCGGCATCCTGCTCGATCGCGCCCGAGTCCCGCAGGTCGGAGAGGATGGGCTTCCGCTCGCCGCCGCGCTGCTCGGAGGCGCGGGAGAGCTGCGACAGCGCGATGACCGGGATCTGCAGCTCGCGCGCGAGCGCCTTGAGCGAGCGCGAGATGTCCGAGATTTCCTGCACCCGGTTGTCCGAGTACTCGGGACTCCGCATGAGCTGCAGGTAGTCCACGATGACCAGCTTGAGATCGTTGTCGATCTTGAGCCGGCGCGCCTTGGAACGCATCTCGAGCAGCGTGAGCGACGGCGTGTCGTCGATCCAGAGCTGATACGTCTGGAGAATGCCCGCCGCGCGCGCGAGCTGGGTGAAGTCCGAATCGCGCAGCGTGCCCTGGCGCACGCGGTGGCTGTCCACCCGGGCGGTGGCGGTGAGCATGCGCTGCACCAGCGCCTCCTTCGACATTTCCAGCGAGAAGATGGCTACCCCCTGCCCTTCCGCCGCCGCGTTGGCGGCGATGTTGAGGCAGAACGCCGTCTTCCCCATGGAGGGCCGGGCCGCCACCACCACGAGCTCCGACGTCTGGAACCCCGACGTCAGCGAGTCCAAATCTAGAAATCCGCTCGGCACTCCGGTAATCGCTTTGCCGCTTCGCTGGAGCGTTTCGATGCGCTCCATGGTCGGCCACAGCATTTCCTTGATGCGGGTGAACCCGTCGTTCCCGCGCTGCTGCGAGATCTGGAAAATGCGGGATTCGGCGACATCGAGCAGATCGTTCGCGGTGGAATGGCCGTCGTAGGCCTCGGTGATGATCGAGGTGCCGGCCTCGATGAGGCGGCGGAGGGTCGCCTTGTCGCGGACGATGGCCGCGTGGAACTCCACGTTGGCCGCGGTGGGCACCGCGTCCACCAGCTCGGCGAGATACTCGAGGCCGCCCGCGACTTCCAGCTCGCCCCGGCGGAGCAGCTCGTCCCGCAGCGTGATGTGGTCCAGCACCACCCGCCGCTCGGTGAGCGCGAGCATGGCGCGGAAGAGCCGGCGATGGCCCTCCCGATAGAACATCGCGTCGCTGACCAGCTCCGCGGCCCGGAGTGCCGCGTCCTGGTCGAGCAGCATCGCCGCCAGCACCGCCTGCTCGGCCTCCTGGCTCCAGGGAGCCGAGCGGCCGACGTAGGGATCAGCGGTCGAGAAGTTGTCGTGCGATACGGACGTCATCCCAGGTCGGCTTCTTCCAGTTGGGGTTGCGGAGCAGTGCCGCGGGATGGTACGTCACGACCAGCGGGACGCCGTTGTACGTGTGCACCTTGCCGCGCAGCTCGCCCAGACTCTTGCGGACGCCGAGCAGCGCCTCGCCGGCGGTGCCCCCCATCGCGAGGATCACCTTCGGGCGGATCAGCTCGAGCTGACGGTGGAGATAGGGGATGCACGCCGCGATCTCATCGGGCAACGGCTTCCGGTTCTGTGGCGGACGACACTTGACGACGTTGGTGATGTACACCGAACTCCGCGGAACTTCAATAGCGGCGAGAATCGAGTCGAGCAGCGCCCCCGCCTGGCCCACGAACGGCCGCCCCGTCGCGTCCTCGGTGGCTCCCGGTCCTTCGCCCACGAGGACGAGCTGCGCATGCGGATCGCCCTCGCCGGGGACGGCATTGGTGCGACCGGGGCAGAGATCGCAGCAGTACGTGGTGCGGATCCGCTCGGCCACCGCCTCCAGCGACTCGAGGACGCCGAGATCATTGCCCAGCAGCACGGGCGTGGGCGAGAGGACCGCGAGCCCGGGCCCCGGGACCGGCGGCGCGCCGTGTCTCCATTTACCGGTCTCGGTGGGGGCGGGCATGGTCTGCGTCTGCTCCTGCGGTGCCGTCGATGCGGTCGGTGCGGGCGCGCGAGCTCGGCTCAGGATGATCTCGCGGCCGCCGAGCTCGATCTGCTGCGCAAGATAACGCCGCCACTCATCGGCCAAGGGACAGCTCCACGGCGTCGAGGATCGCCTCCGCCACCTCGCGCTTCGTCTGCAGCGGGAGAATCCGGGCGGCACCGTCGCGACCGAGGAGCGCCACCCGGTTGGTATCCACCTCGAAGCCCGCGCCGGGCTCGAGGGCGTCGTTCACCACGATGAGGTCGAGGTCCTTCCGCTCCAGCTTGGCCCGGCCCTTGGCGAGCGCATCGCCGGTCTCGAGCGCGAAGCCGACCGTGATGCTCCCCGGCTTCCGGAGCCCGCGCGTGGCGCCCAGGATGTCGTCGGTCGGCTCCATCGGGATCGCGAGCGCGCCGTCCACGCGGGCGCGCTTGCGGTCGCTGGGATCGCTCGGGCGAAAATCGGCCGGCGCGGCGGCCATGACCAGCACGTCGGTCTCCGGCAGCTCCTCGCGCACGGCAGCTTCGAGCTCTCTGGTCGACTCGACCCGCCGGAGCCGCACCCCGACCGGCGCGGGCAGCGCCACCGGCCCGGAGACGAGCACCACGTCGGCGCCGCGCTCCCACGCGGCTTCCGCCACCCGGTACCCCATCTTCCCACTCGAGCGATTGGTGACGACACGGACGGGATCGATCGACTCGCGCGTGGGGCCCGCCGTCACGACCACCCGCCGGCCGGCAAAGGGCCCTCGTCCGCGAACGGCGCGCGCGGCATGCGCCAGGATCGTCTCGGGCTCACTCATCCGGCCGGGGCGCTCGGACGGGCCCTCGGCCCGTGCGCCCACCTCGGGGCCAACGACAGATACGCCCCGGGCGCGGAGTCGCGCGAGATTCTCGCGGGTCTGGGGGTGGGCGTACATCTCATCGTTCATGGCGGGCGCGAGCAGTACCGGGGCCGTGCTGGCGAGGAGCAGCGTGGTGAGGAGATCGTCGGCCAGTCCCTGCGCCATCCGGGCGATCAGGTGCGCCGTGGCCGGAGCCACGAGCACGAGGTCGGCCTGCTGGCCGAGCCGGACGTGGGAGAGCGCCCCGCCGGGCTCCCACAGCGAGCCGAGGGCGGGGCGCCCGGTGAGTGCCTCGAAGGTGAGCGGCCGCACGAACTCGGCGGCGCCCCGGGTGAGGATCACGTCCACCCGCGCGCCGGCCTCCGTGAGCCGGCGCGCGAGCGTACAGCTCTTGTAGCAGGCGATCCCGCCCGACACGCCGAGGACGACGCGGCGGCCGGTCCACACGATCAGGCCTCGGAGCGGCGGCGGCGGACCAGCTTGTAGTTGAGGTCGCCCTCGACCAGCGACTGCAGGGCGAGCGTGGTCAGCTTCTCGCCGCTGCCCCCGAGCTGATCCTTGGGAAACTCGTTCAGGTAGCGGGCGAACTTGGCCGCGACGAGCACGCCGAGATATTTGTTGCCGGCCTGCTTCGCGACTTCCGCCGGGGTGATGATCCGCATGGTCTCTCCTTCCGGGTTACGTCAATCGCCTGCGATCCGCGCGGCCTGCGCCAGCACGTCGCGGCGGAGCCGATCGATGAACGGGGTGAGCCCCTCCTGCCGCGAGACCCGCCGCGCCTCGGCGTCGAGAATCGCGGCCACCTGCGCGACCGCGAGCACCAGATCCTCGTTCAGGATCGCGTAGTCGTACTCCGCCACCGCCGCGAGCTCGTCGGCGGCGCGGGTGATCCGCTCCCGCAGCACCGCGGCCGGTTCGGAGTTCCGCCCCGTCAGGCGGCTCACCAGCACCTCCGCCGAGGGCGGCAGCACGAACAGGTGGAGCGAGTTCGGAAAGTTCGCGCGGAGCTGCCGCGCGCCCTCGATCTCCACGTCCAGCACGGCCGTCCGCCCCCGGGCGAAGATCCGCTCGATTTCCTGCCGGAGCGTGCCGTAGAGATTCCCGCCGTACGTGGCCCACTCCAGGAACTCGCCGGCTTCGACCCGCCGCAGAAACGCCTCGCGGGTGAGAAAGTGGTAATCCACGCCGTCCCGTTCGCCGTTCCGCGCCGGTCGCGTCGTGGCCGAGACGGAATAGCCCAGGTCGTCGCGCGCCTGCAGCAGACTCTTCGCGATCGTGGTCTTGCCACCGCCGGAGGGCGACGAAAGCACGAGCAGGAACGGCGTCACTCGAGGTTCTCGAGCTGTTCCCGGAACTTCTCGAGCTCTCCCTTCATGGCGATGACCTGCTGCGCGATCTCGGCGTCGTTGGCCTTGGCGCCCATCGTGTTCACTTCGCGCCCCAGCTCCTGCGCCAGAAAGCCGAGCCGCTTGCCGGCGGGCTGATCGCCGGCCAGCGCCTCGCGTACGGCCGCGACATGCGCCCGGAACCGCACCAGCTCCTCGGTGATGTCCAGCCGGTCCGCCTGGAAGGCGATCTCCTGCGCCAGCCGCGCCTCGTCCGCCTGGCGGCCGTCGAGCAGCTCCGCGACGGCGCCGCGGAGCCGGTCGCGCTCGCGGACCAGCCGCTCCGGCGCTCGCTCGCCGATGACGGCGGCCGCCCTCTCCAGCAGCTCGAGCCGGTGGCGGAGCTCCGCCGCGAGCGCGTCCCCCTCACGCCGACGCATGGCGCGGCAATCGGCCGCCGCGCGCGCCACGACCGGTTCCACCTCCGCCCACGGCACCTCGGCCGCGGCCTCGCTTGTCGTCGAGAGCACCTCGGGCTGCCGGGCAACCATCTCCACCGTCACTTCGCCGGCCAGTCCGAGCGCCGACTGCAGCTCCCGGAGCCTGCTGGCGACGACCCGCGCCCGGTCGAGGTCCACGGCGAGCCCGCCGGCGCGCTCGGGATATTCCGTCCACCGGGCCTGCACCGCCAGGTGGCCGCGGTCGAACTCGCGCCGCAGCCGATCACGCAACTCGCCCTCCAGGCCGCTCAGGTCGGCGGGCAGCTTGGGGGCGAGGTTGAAATAACGGTGGTTGACGCTCCGGATCTCCACACGGAGCCGGCCGCCGGCCACGGGGCCCTCCGCCGCGCCGAACCCCGTCATGCTGTTGGGCAACGCGCCTCCGTGGTGGTGCCGGGAAAGCCGTGGAATCTAGCGGGGAACGGGGGGGGCTGGTAGGGCGGGCAGGCGGGCGGTCAGGCGGGCGGGCGGTCAGGCGGTCAGGCGGGCGGGCGAGCGGCGAGCGGCGGGGGGCGGGGCGGCGGGGCAGCGGGGCGCAGTGGAAACGGCCTGACAACCTGGCACTCTGAGCGGAAGTGTCATCCCGAGCGTAGCGAGGGATCTTGCCGGCCGAGCGTGGAGGGCGCTGCCTCGCAGGGGCTCCGCACCGCATTCCAAGCATCACAGCACACTGCAGCTAAACTCTGGAAGCCACAGTCAGGCAGTTAATTACACGACAACACTCACCTAATTCACGAACTCCCAGCGCACCCCGAAATTGCTCCCGAACGCCGGCAGCCGAAATCCCGGCACGTAGGTCAGCTTCGTCGCGGACAGGTTCCCGCGTTGCCAGTAGAGGCTGAAGCTCTGGATCTGGAACTCCACCAGGCTCGTGAAGAACGTCGCGCCGCGGAGATTCACGGGGTCACCGAGAGCGTCGCGCCCGATCGTTCCCTGCCCCCAGCTCTCCATCCCGAGCTGCAGCTTGAGGTCGAACACCCCGCTCGGAAACGCGCGCATGAACTTCGACCGGATCGTCGCGGTGGAGACGGAGTGGGTCGGCGGCACTCCATCCACCGTTCCCCTGCGCGGGTCGCTGTACCAGCTCTGGAGCGTGAGCCACCGGAGAGGCGCCACGCGGGCGCTCGCGGTGAGCCAGTCCACCTCGGGCGACGGGGCGAGGGACGGGATCTCGAGAAAATCCGCGTAGGCGAATGGATTGAACGCCGACGTCCGGGTGTACCGCACCTCCGCGCCGAACCGCTCCCGGTCCCAGGCCAGTGACGCCTCGAAGTCGCGAAGCCGCTGTGCGGTGTCGGAGACGATGGAGGGTGCCGCCACCACGTTGCCCAGGCGCGCGGTCCCGGTGAGCGACACGCCGCGCACCGGCCGGAGCCCGGCCGCGAGCGCCACGTAGTCACTGGAGCGGCCGCCGTGGTGCCGCTGATGCGCTGCTTCAGCGCTCACCGTGAACTGCGCCGCCGGCGTCCAGCCGGCGGTGCCCCGGAGATCGAGCGGGGTCCACCGGCTCCGGTGGAACCCCGAGACGCCGAGCGAGAGCGTGGGACGGCGGAGGGAGGCGTAGCCGCCGAGCTGATTGATCTGCTGGTCGAGACCGGCGCCGTCCCACGCGGAGCGCGCGTAGATGAGGTCGAGCCCCGGCCCGGTGTTGGGCCCTCGCGGGCGCAGCGACAGGCGAAACTGCGCGTCGGTGCGCGTCGCCGTGTAGCCGGCGCCGATCGTATCGCTCGGCGTCAGGTCGGAAATCGTGAAGGCGCGGCGCTTGGGGCGCGAGCGGACGAGCTGGTATTGGACTCCGAATCGGTCCGACGGGATATAGCCGCCCTGGGCCCACACCTGCGTGTTCGAATAGCTGCTGCTGGTGCCGCTTGCGGTGGGGGAGTTCAGGTAGTCGGCGGCCAGCCCGAAGCCCGCGCCCGACGCGTAGCGCCGCTCGAGGTCGCCCTCATAGCGGGCAAAGTCCCGGTCGCCGCGCGCGATGGCGATCCGCGTGCGGGGCGCGAGCCGGTCCTGCCGGCGGGTGAAGAGGTGGACCCGCAGCAGGCCCGGCCAGCGCTCCACCTCGACGCGGTCGAGGAAGCTGGTGGAAAAGAGCGAGGGATCCACCGCGATGCTGTCGATTCCCGCCGCGACGAAGGGCACGCCGTCCAGGTAGTACTCGGTGGAGCTGGCGCCGCGGCCCTCGAAATTCACCAGCTCCGGCCGTCCCGTATACCCGCCACGCCAGAGGTAGACTCCGGGCACCTGCGCGAGCAGGTCGCCTACCGTGGCGCCGCTCATCCATTCGATCGAATCGCGGGTGAAGACGAGGCGCGTGAGCGCCGGCCGCGGGCCGGCGGGAGTGAGCGCCGGCAGCACCGGCACCCGCACCTCCTCCTGCTCCTGCGCGCGGAGGTAGCGCGCGGTGTAGTCCACCGTGTCGGTGGCGAGCGTGTCGGCGCCGAGGGTGTCGTCCAGAACCTGCGCGCGAGCGGCGGCGGGCAGTACCGACAGCAGCAACGCCAGCAGCAGCCGGACGCGAGTCAGCGAGCCCCCGCGCCCTGCCGGCCGAGCACGAACTCGCTGAACAGCCGCACGCCCACGCCGGTGGGGCCCTTCACCCGCGTGGCATCTTCCCGGTCGGTGTAGGCCGTGCCGGCAATGTCGAGGTGCGCCCAGGGAAACCCGTCCACGAACTCCCGCAGGAACCATCCGGCCGAGATGCTGCCCGCGGGACGCCCGCCGGCGTTCTTCACGTCGGCGATGTCGGACTTCATGAGGTCACGGTAGTCGTCCCAGAGCGGCAGCGGCCAGACCCGTTCGCCCGAGCGCTCGCCCGCGCTCCGCACTTCTTCGATCAGCCGGTCGTCGGTGCCCATGACGCCGCTGGCGGTGTGCCCGAGCGCCACCACGATCGCTCCAGTCAGCGTGGCGATGTCGAGCACGCAAGCCGGCTGGTAGCGCCGGGCATACGCCAGCGCGTCGCACAGGATGAGGCGGCCCTCGGCGTCGGTGTTGATGATCTCGATCGTCTTTCCCAGGAGGCTCGTGACCACGTCGCCCGGCTTGACGGCGGTGCCCGAGGGCATGTTCTCGGTACTGGGGACGAGCCCCACGACGTGCACCGGCGGCTTGAGCCGGCCCAGCGTCTCGAAGGTGCCGAGCACCGCGGCGGCGCCGGACATATCGTACTTCATGTCCTCCATGTTCTGCGCCGGCTTGATCGAGATGCCGCCGGTGTCGAACGTGACGCCCTTTCCGACGAGCACCACCGGCGCGCCTTCCGCGCCCCGGTACTCGAGCGCGATGAACCGGGGCTCCTCCGCGCTCCCCTGCGCGACGGCCATGAGCGCGCCCATGCCCTCCCGCACGATCGCCGCCTTGTCGAGCACGGTGATGCCGAACCCGTAGCGCCCGGCGATCTCCTCCGCCGTGCGCGCCACATAGGACGGAGTGCAGACATTGCCGGGCAGGACCTGAATGCCGCGCGCCAGCGTCTGCCCCGCCCCGATCGCCACGCCCACCCGGCTTCCCTCGGCCATGGCAGCGGTGGCGTTCGGCGAGAGGATGTCCATTCGCTCGAGGGCGGCCTTCTTGTCCTCGGGCGGACGCTTCATCTCCGTGTACTGCCACGCCCCCTGTGCCAGACCCTCCGCGATGGCCTGTCCCGCCTCGGCCGGCGTGACGGCGCCCAGCGCCTCGGTCGGCAGGTGGAAGGCCGCGCGCACCACGCCGGCCGAGCGCGCCCGCTTGGCGGCGGTGGACGCCGCGCGCCGGATCGCGGTGCGAGACACCTCCTCCAGCTTGCCCAGTCCCACGAGCAGCACGCGGGCCGTGGCCCCTGGCGGATAGACCAGCGCGGTCTCGTCCTTCTTGCCGCTGAAATCTCCCGCGGCCAGCAGCCGGCCAAGCGCGCCGCCGGTAGCCTGATCGAGCGCCGTGAGCGATGCGGGGAGTGCGCCTCGGGTCATCGCCACGGCAAGGAGCGGCGTATCGAAGCCCGCCGGAGCGGCTGGAAGGACGGCAGTCTCGAGTGGCATGAGCGTTGAAACCGGAATGTGTTGGGGTAAGCTGTAGGGGATCCGGCGCGGACGGGAAGCTAGTCGGGACGGCGGGTGGGCGGCAACGGGCGGGCGGGCGGGCGGGCGGTCAGACGGTCGGGCGGTCAGGCGGTCGGGCGGTCAGGCAGGCAAGGCTGAGTGGTGAATCTGTCGATGAGCCGAAAGATCAACGACCGCGCTCTTCCGATGATGCGTATCGACGCGAGCGGGTGAACACTTCCCAGATGATCGCGTACGAAAGGTTCGAGGCTTGGCGGCTGGCGCATCGGCTCGCGCTGGACGTGTTCTCCGCGACCGACACTTGGCCGAGAAGCGAGCTCTTCGGGCTCACGTCGCAGGCTCGAAGGGCCGCGCTATCCGTGCCCACGAATTTCGCGGAAGGCGCGGCGAAGCGGGGGCGGCGTGAGTTTGCGCGCTTTCTCGACATCTCCCTCGGCTCATTGGCCGAGCTGAGCTATCTCCTGCGCTTCAGTCGAGATCGCGGACTCCTCAGCGAACCTCAGTGGCAGGCCCTGGAATCCACGCGCGACGAGACCGGGAAGCTCGTGTACGGCCTCTATCGCCGC
>DATAHW010000060.1:0-4019 GCA_036262935.1 Gemmatimonadales bacterium
AGATCCTTGGACGATCCTGCAAATCTATCGAGGATGGATCCAGAGCCCGCCGGAGTGGAGCTAGGATAGAAACATGGACGCGATCGATCGCCGGCAATCTGAACGGACTGGACCACACCGGGCTCACTCCAGCCAGGAGGAGCTCGCGGAGCGCATCGCCCGGGCTCTCCCGGAGGACGGCGGGATCGAGCCGCTGCCGGGGCTCCACCTCTTCCGCTCCTCCACCCCGACGGAACCGCTCCACGGCGTCTCCCAGACGGCGTTCTGCGTGATCGCGCAGGGAAGCAAGGAGGTGCTGCTGGGGGACAGCCGCTACCGCTATGACCCGGCTCATTACCTGCTCGCCACCGTGGAGATGCCGATCGTGGCCCAGGTCATCGAGGCGTCGGCGGAACGGCCTTATCTGAGCTTCCGCCTGGACCTCGACCCGGCTCTCGTCGGCTCGGTGATGGTGGAGGCGGGACACCTCTCCTCGCGCAACCCGGGCGACGTGCGGGCAATGGACGTGAGCCCGCTGGACGCCAACCTGCTGGATGCCGTGGTGCGCCTGGTGCGGCTCCTGGACTCGCCGGGCGAAGCCCGGATCCTGCGCCCTCTGATCGCGCGGGAGATCGTCTACCGGCTGCTGGTGGGAGAACAGGGCGACCGGCTCCGCCACCTGGCGGTCCTGGGCGGCCACACCGACCGTATTGCCGAGGCGGTCGAGCGGCTCCGCCGCCACTTCGACCAGCCGCTGCGGATCGACAGCCTGGCGCAGGAGCTCGGGATGAGCGTCTCGGGCTTTCACCACCATTTCAAGGCGGTCACGGCGATGAGCCCCCTGCAGTTCCAGAAGCAGCTCCGGCTGCAGGAGGCCCGGCGCCTCCTGCTCGGCGAGAACCTGGACGCCGCCAGCGCCGGCTACCGGGTGGGTTACGACGACGCCTCGCAGTTCAGCCGGGAGTACAAAAGGCTGTTCGGACAGCCCCCCATGCGGGACGTGGAGCGGCTGCGCGAGGCGGCGCGGGGATAGGCCAGAGGGTGCCCTAAGTCTCGTCCTCGGCGGTGCGAAGGAACTGCGCCCAATCGAGATCCGCCCAGTCGAGCTCCTCCTCGACCCGCTGGAAGGCGGCGTCGCCGATCGTGCTGTCGGCCCGGAGCGCCATGAGCCGCCGCCGCGCCGCCTGGGTCGCGGCGCGCACGACCCCGGCATCCGCCTCCTGGCCGTCGGTATCCGCCGCCGCCTCTTCGGGCGCGCCGAGCTCCTTCTCCGCGCGGCGCAGTTGCAGGTCGTAGCGGTGCTGTACGAACTCCGCGGTCTCGGCTCCCGGGCACTCCGCGGCGGCCTCCACCGCCGCCCGCAGCGTCTCGACCCGGGCGAAGCGCACCTCGCGGTCCACCGTCCCGTCGTCCTCCAGCCGCAGGCGCAGCAGGAGCGGCCGCAGCGTGAGCCCCTGGAACACGAGCGTGCCGAGCACCACGCCGAAGGAGGCGACGAGGATCAGGTCCCGGTAGGGAAATCCCGTTGGGAGCGCGAGCGCGGCGGCGAGCGTCACGGTGCCACGCATGCCGCACCACCCCACCACCGCGGCGCTGCGCGCGTCGAGCGCCACCGCGTCGGTCGGTCCAGGCGTGCCGTCCGGGTGCGGGGGGCAACGCCACCGGCTGAACGCCGCCGCGCCGGTCACCCAGGCGATGCGCGCCAGGATGGCCGCGGCGCACACCGCCCCTGCCACGATCGCGTACTGCACCCCCGTCTCCCCGGTCGCGCGGGCGACGATGGATTTGAGCTGGAAGCCCACCAGGATGAACGCGAGCACGTTCAGCACGAACACCGCGACCTCCCAAACCGCCCAGGCCGGGATGCGGATGCGCGCCGGCATGATCTCGGCCGCGCGGCGCGACGCCGCCATCGCGAAGACCACCAACGTGATGATGCCCGACAGGTGCAGTTGCTCGGCGAGCAGCCAGGCGCCGAACGCCCCGCAGAACTGGAACACCACCGCGGTCGCGACGTCGTGGATGCGCGCGTTCACGGCGAGGCTGAGCCGGCAGAGCACGAGGCCGAGCACCACGCTGCCTACCGTGACCACGAGGAGCGTGGGCACCACGCTCCAGCCGGACAGGACACCGGTGAGCGTGGCGCCGACCGCCAGGCGGTAGACCAGCAGCGCGCTCGCGTCGTTGAAGAGGCTCTCCCCCTCCAGGATCACCAGCAGCCGGTGCGGCGGGCGGAGCTGCTTGAGCACCGTGGTGGCGGCCGCCGCGTCCGGCGGCGCGACGATGGCGCCGAGCGCGATCGCCGCCGCCCACGGCATGCCCGGGACGAGCCAGCGCGCGACCCCGGCGACGACGACGATCGTGAGGGCGACGGCGCCGAGCGCGAGGCTCGACACCGCCCGCCAGTTCACGCGCAGGTCGCGCGGCGAGGAATCGAAGGCGGCGTCCGCCAGGACCGGCGCGACGAACAGCGCGAGCGCCAGCGCGGGATCGAGCACGAGCGTCGGCACGCCGGGGATGAGCGCGAGCGCGGCGCCGGCGAGCGCCACCAGCGCCGGATACGGCGCGCCGATCCGCCGCGCCACGGCGGCCAGGACGGCGCCGCCCAGCAACAAAGCAATGACGACCTCGAATACCCTCATCGCCTCCGTCCTCCCCAGGCTCTGCCGGGAATACTATGTCGTGTTCCTGAAATCCGAGAGAGGCCGGGCGAGGAGAGGCGGCGGCGAGGCCCGCGACCAGGGAGCCCGGCCCCGTGGGCCGGGCTCCCTGGCAGAGGTGCCCGCGGCTACTGGCAGCTCAGGGCGCTGGTGTCCTGCACCGGCACGGCGTTGGTGCGGTCGGGGTTCTGATAGGTCTTGGAATTGCCCGTGAGGGTGTCGGTCACCGTCAGGCGGAAGCCGACGTTGGTCCCCGCCGAGACGAAGACCCAGAAACGGTTGTTGATCGTGCAGCCGTTGAGGATCTTGACCAGCATCTCGGGGTTGTCTGCGCTGAAGAACCAGAACAACCCGCCCTGCGACACGCCGAGCGGCGCGAGCGAGATCGCCTTCCCGTTGCCGGACAGGCCGCCAGACTGGCTGGTCGAGTACGTGACCCGGACCTGGAAGCGCCTGTCCCCCGGGTTCGCGTCGATGCAGAGCGTCGTGGCGTTCGCGACGCAGCCCGTCGGAGCCGTGACCGTGTTCGTGGTGAGCTGGACCGCGACGTTGAACCCGTTGAGCACCGCGCTCGTCCCCACCGATTCTTGAGACCGGGGGCAGGTGCCCCCCGGCTGCATGTTGTACTGCACCGTGCCGCCGCCACCGCTCTGGGTATGCGTGAAGTACAAGGTGGAGCCCGAGGCGAAAGGCGCGTCGCCGAAATCCCAGGTCACCGCCTTGTCCGAGGAGTTGGAGAGCGAGACCGCCTGCGACGCGCTGGCGACCACCGGTCCACTGTAGGAGTTGCGGTGGACCGTCAGCGTGAGGTTGTACAGGCCGCCTTGGGTCGCACGGTAGTAGAGGGTGGCCGAATGCAGGTTGTCGGCGGCGATGTTCTCCACGAAGAAGCCGTTGAAGACCGCGTCGTGGTTTCCGTTGTTCCCGGAGCTCGGGCAGTCGAAGACGGTGCTGACCTCGGCGTACGCGGGCGCCAGGGCGGACAGCAGGAAGGCGGTTGCCAGCGTGGACCGGCTCAACCAACGAAGCACTGACCTGGAATTCATGAAGTTCCTCCTGAGGTACCGGCTGAAAAAGAAGAAGAGCCCTCGCCCGGGGTGACGGCGCGCCGACTCCGGCGGATGAGCTTCCGCGCCACGGTGACAGGCGCGCCAGCAGGGCCACACGTTACAGCGTGAAAGGCCCCGAGTGAAAGCCCTTCGCGGCCGCCGCCATACAGGATGGGAGGGGAAAAGGGAATCCGGCACGGCGGGGCTGAGCCGGGGGTCCTATAATGGCGGGATAAGCAGGGCCTTTTCGGAGGGACTTCATGTTGCCGCGTCCTCATCCTTCTCTTTGGCGTCACCTCATCCCGGCCCTGGCCGTGCTGGCGCTCGCCGC
>DATAHW010000061.1:0-10984 GCA_036262935.1 Gemmatimonadales bacterium
TCGCAGACCCGCGGGTGGCCGCGGTGACGCTCACCGGCAGCACCGGCGCCGGCAGTCACGTGGCGAGCGCCGCCGGGAAGGCCATCAAGAAGTCGGTGCTCGAGCTGGGCGGGAGCGACCCGTTCGTCGTCATGCCGAGCGCCGATCTCGAGGCCGCGGTGACCACCGCGGTCAAGGCGCGGGCGATCAACAACGGCCAGTCGTGCATCGCGGCCAAGCGCTTCATCGTGGCCGAGCCGATCGCGGAGGAGTTCGAGCGGCGCTACGTGGCCGGGTTCGAGTCGCTCACCGTGGGCGACCCGATGGATCCGGCCACCGACGTCGGCCCGCTGGCTACGGAGGCGCAGGTGCGGACCGTTGCGGGCCAGGTCGAGCGCTCGGTGGCGGCCGGCGCGCGGGTGCTCACCGGCGGCAAGCGGCTCGATCGGCCGGGGTTCTGGTACGCGCCGACCGTGCTGACCGGGGTCACGCCCGAGTCGCCGGCGTACCACGACGAGGTGTTCGGGCCGGTGGCGATGCTGTTCCGGGTGCGCGACATCGACGACGCGATCCGGCTCGCCAACGACACCCCGTTCGGGCTCGGCGCCAGCGCCTGGACCAGCGACGCGGGCGAGCAGGCGCGGTTCGTGGACGAGATCGAGGCGGGCATGGTGTTCATCAACGCCATGGTGGCCTCTGACCCGCGGGTGCCGTTCGGCGGCGTCAAGCAGAGCGGGTACGGGCGGGAGCTGTCGTGGCAGGGGATCCGGGAGTTCGTCAACGCAAAGACCGTCTGGGTGAAGGAGGCCGGGGCGGTGAGCGCCGGGGGGCGATTGGAGTAGGGCGGGCGGGCGGTCAGGCGGTCGGTCGGGGCCAGGTGAACTGTCATCCCGAGCGGAGCGAGGGATCTTGCCGGGCCGAGGTCGAACTCCAGTCGAGTAGATCCCTCGCTCCGCTCGGGACGACAGTGTCGGTGGAGGCGACGTTCCCTGCCTTTCCAGCGTCCGATCGTTCCGCCTTTCCGTCCTTCTACCCCCGATTGGTGACCCCCGCCACACCCTGTTCTTTTCCCCGCCCCTAAGTTCAATTCACGATACCGTTCCGTATCCCTTCCCTTCCGTTCGTGACCGCGCCAGCAGAGGGACCCATGTACATCGATCCCACGAGTGGGAGCTTGGCTCTTCAAGTTCTTGCGGCCGCGGCGCTTTCGGCCGTGGCCATGTTCAGCCGGGCACGCGAGGCCTCCAAGTCCTTCTTCCGGTCCCTGGTTTCGCGCGGCCGGCGGTGGACGGGCAGCCGCTAGACAGCTCGTTCCGCGACCCGAGCGGGTTCGTCTTTACCCGCGACGGCGTGCTGTACCGGCAGGTGAATCGGGTGTTCCGGGACGAGTTCGAGGCCGTTACCGCATCCGGCCTCTACGACGAGCTCGCCGGCAGCCGGCTCATGGTGCCGCACCGGCTCGCCTCGCTGGAGCTGGCCGCCAGCGAGGACGCGGTGGCGGTGATCGAGCCCCAGCCGATCCCTTTCATCTCGTATCCGTACGAGTGGTCCTTCGGGCAGCTCCGCGACGCGGGGCTGCTCACGCTCGAGCTGCAGGAACGCGCGCTGGTACGCGGCCTCACGCTCCGGGACGCCAGCGCGTACAACGTCCAGTTCGAGGGCGGCCGGCCGGTGTTCATCGACACGCTCTCCTTCGAGCCGCGGAAGGAGGGAGCGCCGTGGATGGCGTACCGCCAGTTCTGCGAGCACTTCCTGCTGCCGCTCGCCCTCATGAGCCGGGTAGACATCGGGCTCGGCTCGCTCCTCCGCACGCATCTCGACGGCGTTCCGCTCGAGCTGGGCGCCCGGCTCCTCGGCGCTCGGAGCTGGCGCAGCCTCGGGCTCCTGTTCCACGTCCGGCTCCACGCGGCGGCCCAGCGCCGCTACCGTGACCGCACCCCGGGCGCGGCGGCGCAGCGGCCGGTGAACGCCGGGACGCTCCTGGGTCTGGTACGGAGCCTCCGAGCGGGCATCGAAGGGCTCAAGTGGAACCCCGCCGGCACCGAGTGGTCCGACTACACGAGCGACAACAACTACACCGCGGCGGCGGCCGGCTCGAAACGCGAGCTGGTGACCGACCTCCTGCGTGGTCGCGGCATCCGAACCGTCTGGGACCTCGGCGCCAACACCGGCGAGTACAGCCGCGCGGCCCGCGCCGTGGCCGAGCGGGTGGTGGCGTTCGACGTGGACCCCGCCGCGGTCGAGCGCAACTACCGGCGGGTCCGCGCCGAGGACGAGGGCGGGATTCTTCCGCTGCTCATGGATCTCACCAACCCATCGCCGGCGCTGGGCTGGGCGCATCGCGAGCGGCGCTCGCTCGAGCAGCGCGGCCCGGCCGACGCACTGCTCGCGCTCGCGCTGGTGCACCACCTGGCCATCGGACACAACCTGCCGCTCGGGCGCATCGCGGAATTCCTCGCCCGGCTGGGCCGGACGCTCGTCATCGAGTTCGTCCCCAAGAGCGATTCGCAGGTACAGCGGATGCTGCGCTCCCGGCCCGACATCTTCCCGTATTACACCCGTGAAGGCTTCGAGGCGGCGTTCCGCACGAGCTTCGAGATCGACGCGGTGCACCCGGTGGCGAGCTCCGAGCGGCTGCTCTATCTGATGACCGCGCGGAACGGGGGCGAGGCCGCGTGATGCGGAGGCTCACCTCCCTCTACCCGTTCCTGCTGGTGCTGGTGCCGGTGCTGTTCCGGGCACGCGAGAGCCCCGGCTACTACACGCTCGCCGATCTGGCCCTGATCCTGGCCGTCCTGCTCGCCCTGACGGGCGCGGTGTACGCGCTCGCGGCGGCCGTGTTCCGCGGGCGCGCCGAGGGGCGGCTCCCGGCGCTCGCCGCGTTCGTCGCCGTGCTGTGGTTCTTCGGCTTCGATACCGCCGCTCGCGCGCTCCCGCGGGCGCCGCACCACGGGCAGTACCTGGCGCTCGCGCTGGCCGGGGCCGGGGCGTCCGTGATGCTCTTCCGCTGGCTGGCACGGCGGCCGGCGGTGCTCGGGAGGGTGGCGACCTTTCTCACCCTGACCGGGGCCTTGCTGGTGCTTCGGTCGGCGGTGGGGATCGGCGTCGAGGAGCGCCGGGCGCACGAGCAGGTTGCCCGGAGCGCACTCACGCGCGAGCTGGCGCGTCTGATTGCGGGGCCGGCCACGGCGCCCGCGCCGCGGCGCGATGTCTACCTGATCGTGCTCGACGAGTACGCCAACGCGAGCGTGCTCCGCGACGCGCTCGGCTTCGACAACCGCGCCTTCGTGGACAGCCTGCGCGCGCTCGGCTTCTACGTGCCCGCGGCGGTCCGGAGCAACTACGGGCACACGCTGCTCTCGCTCCCCTCGCTGCTCAATGCGGCCCACGTCTATCCGCTGGCCCGGGAGCTCCCGCCGGGAAGCACCGATCCGACGGTGCCCAACCATCTCCTGGGCCACAGCCGCGTCGCGCGGTTTCTGCAGGCGCGGGGCTATCGCTACGTGGTGTTCCCGGCGCTCTGGTGGGGCGCCACTCGGACGAGCCCGATCGCGGATTCGGTGGTGCACGTATGGCATGGCCTCGACCTCGACCGGGCGCTCGGCCGGACCGAGCTGCGCCGGACCCTCCGGCTCGGAACCCCGCTCGACTACTTCCACCGCGATGCCCGGTGGGATGGTGATTTCGTCCGGCGCACGCTCGATGGCGTGGCACGGCTCCCGTCGGTGAGCCAGCCGGTCTTCGCCTTTGCCCACGTGCTGAGCCCCCACTTTCCCTACGTCCTCGATGCCTCGTGCCGGACGCCGCCGCGGTTTCCGGTGCGCCCGGCCCGGGCGGCCTACCTGGCCCAGCTCCAGTGCCTCAACGGGATGGTGCTGGGCATGGTGGGCCGACTGATCCGGCAGTCGGACGTGCCGCCGGTGATCCTGCTGCAGGGTGACCACGGCTCGACCATGCTCGGCTTTGCGACGGCAAAGACGGCGGAGCAGGTCTCGGCGCCGGAGGCGTGGGAGCGGTTCGGGGCGTTCGGGGCGTACTATCTGCCGGACGGCGGCGCGGCGGCGTTCGGAGACACCGTGACGGTCGTCAACGTGCTGGGCGACGTGCTGCGGAAGTACTTCGGGGCGCGGCTCCCGCGGGAGCCGGACACGCAGTACCTGTCGGTGGAGCGGTCGCCGTTCCGGCTGGTGCGGGTGGATCCGGGGTGGCTGGCGGAGGGCGGGCGGAGGGCGGCGATGGGGGAGCGGGGGCGGAGCGCGCGGATGGGGGGAACCGTCATGCCGAGCGGAGCGCGCGAGCGCATGAGGGGAACTGTCTCCCCGAGCGGAGCGCGCGGGCGCATGGGGGGAACTGTCATCCCGAGCGGAGCGCGTGGGCGCATGGGGGGAGCTGTCATCCCGAGCGAAGCGAGGGATCTACTCGGCGGCGCTCGAGCTCGGCCGGGCGAGATCCCTCGCTTCGCTCGGGATGACAGTTCGTCGCCACTCGACGCGACCGGCTCGCCACTCGACGCGACCGGCTCGCCACTCGACGCGACCGGCTCGCCACTCGCCGCGACCGGCTCGGCGCCCGCCGTGACCGCGCCGCCGCCGTGACCGCCCTTTCCCCCGGCGCGCTCTGGTGGGTGCTCAAGCACGCCTTCATCGGCTGGTGGAACGACAACGTCCCCCGGCTCGGGGCATCATTGGCGTATTACACCCTGTTCGCGCTCGCGCCGATCCTCGTCGTCGCGATCGCGGTGGCCGGGCTGGTGTTCGGCGAGCAGGCGGTGCGCGGCCAGATCGTGGGGCAGATCAGCGGACTGGTCGGCGAGCAGGGCGCGCGCGCGGTGCAGGCAATGCTCGAGGGCGCGGCCAGGCGTTCCTCGAGCATCCCGGCCACGGTGATCGGTCTCGTCACCGCCTTCCTCGGCGCCACCGGTGCGTTCATCGAGCTGCAGAACGCGCTCAACGCCATCTGGCGGGTGAAGCCCCGGCCGGGCACGAGCGTGAAGGCGTTTCTGCTGCAGCGGCTGGTGTCGTTCGGGCTGGTGGTAGGCGTGGGCTTCGTGCTGCTGGTGTCGCTGCTGGTGAGCGCCGCGCTCGCGGCACTCGACCATTTCCTCGGGAACGCATTCCCCGGACTCGCCGTGCTCTGGTCGGCGAGCAGCGTGGTGGTCTCGCTCGGCGTGGTGACGCTGCTGTTCGCGATGGTCTACAAGGTGCTCCCCGACGTGCGCCTCGGCTGGCGCGACGTGTGGATCGGGGCACTGGTCACGGCCGGGTTCTTCACGGTCGGAAAGCTGATCATCGGCCTCTACCTCGGCACCACCAGCATGGCGTCGAGCTACGGCGCGGCGGGATCGGTCGTGGTGCTGCTGGTCTGGGTGTACTACTCGTCACAGGTGGTGCTGCTGGGGGCGGAGTTCACGCGGTTCTACGTCGAACATTTCCGGGGCCACCCGGCGCCGTCAAAGCATGCCGAGGTTGATCCGGCGCCGGAGGCTGTCGGGGGCAGGGCGGAGAAGTAGGAGGCCAGGGGATGTCGGGGCCGTGCGCGCCGGGGGGTGTTGTCGGGATCGTTGCCGTATTCACCACAGAGGCACAGAGGACACGGAGGGATCCCAAGCCAGGAAGGCGCCTTGGACCTGGACAACACCAACAACTTGGTGGTGGCTCCGCTCCCCTGATGCGCTCCGTGCCCGAGCCCCCTCTGTGTCCTCTGTGCCTCTGTGGTGAATACGGCAACGATCCCCACGAGCCCGAGGAGCCAAGGGCGATACCAGCCCCCCGATCCCTATCGATTCGTCCTCCCCATCAGAGGCGCCTCGTCCCCCGGCGCCCAGGCGCGGATCCGCTCGAGGAGCGCCTTGGGCTCGGATTCGACCATGATGGAGTTCCGGTGAGCGTCCAGCAGGAAGCCTTCCTCCACCGCGTGATCCAGGAACCCGATCAGCGCGTCGAAATACCCGGCCGTATTGAGGATGCCGGACGGCTTGGCGTGGATGCCGAGCTGGCCCCAGGTGAGGATCTCGAAGAAGCCCTCGAGGGTGCCGATGCCGCCGGGAAGGGCGATGAAGCCGTCGCTCAGGTCGGCCATCTGGGATTTGCGCTGATGCATGGAGGCCACGACGATCAGGTCGGGAATGCCCTGGTGCGCGGCTTCCTTCTGGATCAACTGCTGGGGGATGATGCCGGTGACGTGGCCGCCGCCCTCCTGGACGGCGTCGGCCAGCTCGCCCATGATGCCGACGCTGGCGCCGCCGTAGACCAGCTCGATCCCTTCCGCCGCGAGCAGGGCGCCGAGCTCCCGGGCGGCCTCGCCGTACTCGGGGCGGGAGCCGGCGTTGGTGCCGCAGAAGACGCAGAGGCGGGTGATGTCGGAGGGCATGCGGGGAAGTTAACGGCGGTGAGCGGTGAGGGGTAAGCGGTGAGCGGCGAGGCGGCCGCCGCGGGCGTTGCATTGCCGCATGCAGGGGTCGAGGTTCCGGGCAGCGCCGGACTCCGCACGCGCAGAGCGCCACCATCATCTCGAACCCGGAGCATCCCATCATGCCCCCTCTCCCCCAGCGCACCCTCGGCCGCGACAGCACGCTGGCCGTCTCCGCCCTCGGCCTCGGCTGCATGGGCATGTCGGAGTTCTACGCCGGCCGGAACGACGAGGAGTCCGTCGCCACCATCCACCGCGCCCTCGACCTCGGCGTGGACTTCCTCGATACGGCCGACATGTACGGTCCCTTCACCAACGAGCGCCTCGTGGGCCGCGCCATCAAGGGGCGGCGGGAGGACGTGAAGCTGGCCACCAAGTTCGGCAACCAGCGAGGCGAGGACGGGAGCTGGCTCGGGGTGAACGGGCGGCCCGACTACGTGCGAAAGGCGTGCGACGGATCGCTCCAGCGACTCGGCACCGACTACATCGACCTCTACTATCAGCACCGGGTGGACCGGACCGTCCCCATCGAGGAGACGGTAGGTGCCATGAGCGACCTGGTCCGTGCCGGCAAGGTGCGCCACCTGGGACTCTCGGAGGCGGCCCCGGCCACGATCCGGCGCGCGGTGCGCGAGCACCCGATCACGGCGCTCCAGACGGAATACTCGCTCTGGACCCGGGACCCCGAGGACGAGGTGCTACCCACCTGCCGGGAGCTGGGGATCGGCTTCGTCGCCTACAGCCCGCTCGGACGGGGGTTCCTGACGGGACGGTTCAAGACCATCGACGACCTCCCGGCCGACGACTACCGGCGGAACTCGCCCCGGTTCCAGGGGGAGAACTTCCAGAAGAACCTGGACCTGGTGGCGCGGGTGGAGGAGATCGCGCGGCGGAAGAAGTGCACGGCGTCGCAGCTCGCGCTTGCCTGGGTGCTGGCGCAGGGCGAGGACATCGTGCCGATTCCAGGCACCAAGCAGCGCAAGTACCTCGAGGAGAACGTGCGGGCGCTCGAGGTGGAGCTCACGGCGGGGGACCTGGAGGAGATCGACGAGGCGGCGCCCAAGGGGGTGGCGGCGGGGGAGCGGTACGTGGAATCGGGGATGCGGACGGTCAACGGGTGAGCGTTGGGCGTAGATCAACCCCTCCTAAGACGGGCCGTGCCTGCCGGGATGCCCCCGCTCCGGACAAGCCGACAGTCCTCCGCGGGGGCATCCCGGCGCGCACGGCCCCCTTCGGATGCTCGAGCAGCCGGGGCGGGCGGCCCGGGCGCAATGGGCGGTCACATGGCCGTTTCATGTTTTCGGCTCCTGGCCCGCGCATTACCTTGTCGTTCGTCCGGCTTTCGGCCGGGCCCCCAGCAGGTGCCGGCGCATGTCCGTGCAAGTCCTGGCCAGTCCCCCCTCTGTGTTCAGGCTCGCGCCGCCATATGAGCGGGTCGAGGCGGTTCCGGACGTGGGGGTACTTGCGCCGGACGAGCTTCCCGATGCCACGGTGCTGGGCGTCCATCTCCCCTCGCCGG
Source organism: Gemmatimonadales bacterium (assembly GCA_036262935.1). GTDB lineage: Bacteria > Gemmatimonadota > Gemmatimonadetes > Gemmatimonadales > GWC2-71-9 > CAVVWJ01. The sequence continues at coordinate 7,907 of DATAHW010000061.1, forward strand.
AAGCGGTGTGGGGGGAGGCGGCACTGCTCGTGGCGCGGCTCAGGGTGGGGTTCCCCGCTGCGGCCGTGGTGCTGCGGCTGGGGTCGGCGCCGGAAGCGCGCGACCCCGACTGGGCGCGGCGCGCCGGCGGAATGGGGGTGCGGGCGGTGCTGCTGGAGGACGAGGAGCCGCTTCCCCGGCTGCGCCATGCGCTCACCGACCCGACCAACCTCGCGGAGGAGGTGGAGCGGTGGCTGCCGAGCCGGCTCCCGGGGCTGCCGCCGACCGTGGGGCACCTGGTGGCGGTGATCTTTCGCGAGGCGCCGAGGGGCTGGGAGGTGGGGAAGCTGCTCGTGGAACGGGGTCACCCCGAGCGGACGGTGCGCACCTGGTTCCAGCGTGCGGGGGTGCCGGGGCCGGGGAAGTGGCTCGCCGTCGCGCACGCCGTCCGCGCGGCGCTCCGGCTACAGGCCCATGCGGGGGCGTCGCTGCTGGCGCTGGCGGTGGAGTGCGGGTACAGCGACCACTCGTCGCTCAGCCGGCAGTGCCTCCGGCTCTTCGGCGTTCGCCCCGGCGCGATCCGTGGCACGCTCGGCTGGGAGTGGCTGCTGGACCGCTGGCTCCGGCGGGCGACTGCGATATCGCCGGCGAGCTAGTCGTCGCGTGGGGCCGGGGGTTGGTCGGGTTGGTGCTTCACCACAGAGGCACAGAACAACACCAACAAACTGGTGGTGGCTCCGCTCCCGGATGCGCCCCGTGCCCGAGCCCCCTCTGTGCCCTCTGTGCCTCTGTGGTGAATCCGAAGCCTGGTGAATCGGACCCACCTCGGGGCAGCGCCTACTCGGAAACCCCCAGCACATCCAGCACGAAGGCGTACTTGAACGCCACCTCCCGCAGGTAGTCCCAGCGGCCGGATGCGCCGCCGTGGCCGGCACCCATGTTGGTGCGGAGGAGGAGGCGGTTGGAGTCGGTCTTTCGCGCGCGGAGGCGAGCGGTGAACTTGGCCGGCTCCCAGTAGGCCACGCGCGGGTCGTTGAGGCCGGCCGTGACGAGCATGTTGGGGTAGGCGGTCTCGCGGACGTTGTCGTAGGGCGAGTAGGAGCGGATGCAGTCGTAGAACGCCGGGTCGTTCGGGTTGCCCCATTCCTCGTACTCGATCACGGTGAGCGGCAGGGTGGCGTCGAGCATGGTGTTCACCACGTCCACGAACGGCACCTCCGCCAGCACGGCGCGGAACAGATCGGGCCGGAGGTTGGTGACGGCACCCATCAGCAGCCCGCCCGCGCTCCCGCCGCTGATGACCAGCCGGTCGGGCGAGGTGAGCCCTTCCGCCACCAGATGCTCCGCCGCCGCGATGAAGTCGGTGAAGCTGTTCGGCTTGTTGAGCAGCTTCCCGGCCTCGTACCACGGCCGGCCCATGTCCTCGCCGCCGCGGACGTGCGCGATGGCCACCACGAAGCCGCGCTCCAGCAGGCTCAGACTGCTCGACGAGAACGACGGGTCGAAGCAGATGCCGTACGCCCCGTAGCCGTTGAGCAGCAGAGGCCGAGGGCCGCCCGGACGCTCGAGCGGGAGCTGGTACACCAGCGAGATGGGGACCTGCGTCCCGTCCGGCGCCGTCGCGAAGCGCCGCTCCGTCCGGTAGCGCGCCGGGTCGTAGCCGCCCAGCACCTCGGTCTGCTTCCGCACGGTCCAGGTGCGCGCCGCCATGTCGTAGTCCACCACCGCATTCGGCGTCACCATCGAGGTGTAGCTGAAGCGGAGCAGGGTGGTGTCGAACTCCGGGTTCTCGTGCTGGCGCACGGTGTAGACCGGCTCGGGGAACGCCACCAGGTGATCGGCGCCCGAGGCGAGGTCGAGTACCCGGATCTGCCGGAGGCCTGCCTCGCGCTCGTAGACCACGAGGTGGTGCCGGAACGCATCGGTCGAATCCAGCTTGGTATCGGGGCGGTGCGGGAGCAGCTCGGTCCAGTGCGCGCGCGAGGGTTGGGTGACCGGCGCGCTCACCAGGCGGAAGTTGGGCGCCGCGTCGTTGGTGGTGATGAAGAAGCGGTCGCCATGATGGCTCACGCTGTACTCGACGCCGGCGTGGCGCGGCTCGACCGTGCGGAACGGCTCCTCCGGCCGGTCGGCGCTCACGAAGCGCACCTCGGACGTCGAGTGGCTGGCCAGCTCGAGCAGGAGAAAGGCGTTGCTCCGGGTGCGGGCGATGTCGAGGAAGAACGACTCGTCGGCCTCGAAGTGGACCAGCGCGTCCTCCGCCGAGTTGGCGCCGAGCACGTGGCGATAGAGTCGGCAGGGGCGGCGCGCCTCGTCGAGCACGACGTAGAACAGGGTGCGGCTGTCGTTGGCCCACGCGACGCTGGGCGAGACGTTGACGAGCGTCTCCGCCAGCAGCGCGCCCGTCGCCAGGTCCTTCACGTACAGGCTGAACGACTCGGCGCCGCTCGTGTCCACCGCGTATGCCAGCAGGCGATGATCGGGGCTCACCTCGAAGGCGCCGAGCCGGAAGTAGGCGTGGCCGGCGGCGAGCGGGTTGAGGTCGAGCAGGACCTCTTCGGCGTTTTCGTCGTCCACCGGACGCCGGCAGTAGATGGGATACTGGGCGCCCTCCGCCGTGCGGTGGTAGTAGAGCCAGCCGTCGATGCGCTCCGGCACCGAGAGGTCGGTCTCCTTGATGCGCCCCCGCATTTCCGCGAAGAGGCGCTCCTGGAGCCCCTCGGTGCAACGCATCACCGCGTCCGTGTAGCGGTTCTCCGCTTCGAGGTAGGCGAGCACCTCGGGATCTTCCCGGTCGCGGAGCCAGAAATATTCGTCCACGCGAGTGTCGCCGTGGATCGTCAGTGCGCGGGGAACGGTGCGCGCCTTCGGCGGCTCGGGCGCGAGCTCCGCTTCGATGCGCGGGCCGAGCGATTCCTCGACCGGCGCGCCGGGCGGCCGAACGAGCGCGGGGACGGTACGGCTGGGGTGCGTCATCTGAAATTTCTTTCGGTCACGGAGTCCGGGAGGGCTCCAGAAGTGGCGTCGGTCAGCAGGCGGGGGCGGCCCTTCGCGGAATAACGGGGAGCGGATCTGGCAAGTCAAGGCTCGGGTAACGCG
>DATAHW010000062.1:0-4258 GCA_036262935.1 Gemmatimonadales bacterium
TCGCGCGCCTGGCTCCAGCGCGGGTGGTCCACCTCCGGGTTCACGTTGGCGTAGAACCCGTACTCGTCCGGTGCGGCGATGTTCCAGGTCGTGGCCGGCCGACGCTCGAGGAAGCGGATCCGGACGATGGACTTGCCGCCCTTGAACCCGTACTTCCACGGGACCACGAGTCGGAGCGGGGCGCCGTTCTGGTTGGGGAGCGGCTTGCCGTAGAGTCCGGTCACCAGGAGCGTGAGCGGGTGCCGCGCCTCGTCCATGCGGAGCGCCTCGACATAGGGCCAGTCGAGGATGCCCCGCTGCTGGCCCGGCATCTGGGCGGGATCGAGCAGCGTGGTGAACTCCACGTACTTCGCGCGGCTGGTGGGCTCCAGCCGGTCGATGAGCCGGCCGAGCGGAATGCCGAGCCAGGGCACCACCATGGACCAGGCCTCGACGCAGCGGTGGCGGTAGACGTGCTCCTCCGGCGTGAGCCCCCGGAGCAGGTCGTCCAGATCGTACGCGGCCGGCTTGGCCACCTCGCCGGCGATTTCGACTGTCCACGGGCGGGGACGGAGGGTGCCCGCGTTCCGGGCGGGGTCGTCCTTGCCGGTCCCGAACTCGTAGAAGTTGTTGTAGCCGGTGATGTCCTCGTAGGGCGTCAGCTTGTCGTCGTCCCGGCCGCGGCCCCGGGGGAGCGCCGCTCGGGAGAACGGCAGCAGGCCGGCAACCGCGGCCGCGCCGAACCCGGCGGCCAGGAGGAACTCGCGCCGGGTGGTGTAGAGGGACTCATCCGTGATCTCGGATGTCGGGATGTCGGGCGGGCGGTTGATCAGCATGACGGCTCCGGCGCAGTGAGAACGGCTGTATCCGTATGATACGTTCTCGGCGGCGGATCGGTTCCCTTTCGTCAGCCGGCCTCCCGCACCCGGATCGGCAGCGTCACCATCGTCTTCCCTGCCCACTGCAGCCGCTGCTGGAGCGCCAGCGCGGTCTCGTTGTGCAGCAGCCGATGCCACCAGCGTTCCCGCTGGAAGATCACTTTGCCGGCGAAGAACGTCGTCCGGGGGAACTCCCGCGCCACGTCGAGGCAGAGCGTCCGCGCCTCGGCCACCACATCGGTGCCGAGCGCCATGCGGGAGGTCGCCGGCACGCCGAGCCTCGCCGCGAGGGCCAGATATTGACCCAGCATCTCCTCGGTGCGCTGCTGCAGGCTCGCGACGGCGTGCTCCCCCTTGAACTCGCCCGAATCGAGCACGCCCACCGACACGAAGACCAGATTCGTGAAGTGGCCAGGAAAGGCGCGAAAGACGTTGAGCACGGTATGAATGCCGACGCCGCCGAAGGAGTTGACCAGCACCGCCGCGGTCGGGGCGCCGGGGTCGAGCACCGGCGCCGCGGCCGGCCCGGGCCCGGCACACGCGTCGGGCAGGCTGCCCAGATCGCGGTACAGCCGGTCCACCTTGGCACCGGCCGCCCGGTAGTGGCCCCGCACCAGCGCGCAGAGCCCGATGAGCAGCGCCGTCACCACGAGCGTGACCCAGCCGCCCTCGCCGAACTTCTCGAACACCGTCACGGCGAGAATCGTCGCGCAGAGCCCGAACCCGGCGGCGAACAGCGCGAGCCGCGTCTTCCATTCCGGCCGCCGCCCGCGGCGCCGGGCCCAGAACCGCAGCATCGCAAACATGGACAGTGAGAAGGTCACGAACACGTTGATGCTGTACATCACGATCAGGCGGCTCACCTGGCCCCCGGTATAGAGCAGCGCGGCGAGCGCGGCGCCGCCCATGAGGAGGATTCCGTTCCCGGTCGTGAGCCGCTCCGACAGGGCGGCGAACCGGTGCGGCACCCACGAGTCCACCGCCATGTTGGCCAGCACCCGCGGTCCGTCGAGGAACCCGGCCTGCGCGGCCACCACCAGCAGCATCGCCTCGGCGAACAGCGTTGCCACCAGGAAGGCGCCCCCCAGCGGCAGCCCCTCGACGATGCGCCCGATGAGCACCGCGTTCATGGTCCGGCCCGGCACCGGCTGCACGCGCCAGAGCAGATAGCACAAGAGCAGCCCCGACGCCGTGAGGGCGAGCGAGGCCGCCATGTAGAGCATGGTCCGCTTCCCGGTCTTGACGCGCGGCTCGCGCATGATGGGAAGGCCGTTGGACACGGCCTCGATCCCGGTGTACGTCCCGCCGCCGAGCGAGTAGGCCCGCATGAACACCAGCGCGAGCCCGCCCGCCCCGAGCGTGGCAAGGCCGTGCTGGTACCCGGCCCGCGCCGAGTGGATGGTGTCCGCCATTGCGGGCAGCTGCCCCAGGACGCCGGCGCCGATCACGAGCGCGTGGGTGACGAGGAACAGCAGGAAGATGGGGAGCAGCACCAGCACCGACTCCCGCACGCCGCGAATATTCAGCGCCGTGAGGAGCAGCGTGAGCCCGATCTCCACCGGCAGCCGCGCCCCGTGCCACTCCGGCGGCAGGAAGCTGAAGAGTGCGTCGCCCGCCGCGGCGAGCGAGGTCGTGATGGTCAGCACGTAATCCACCAGCAGCGCGGAGCCCGAGACCAGGCCGGCCCGCTCGCCGAGCAGCTTGGTGGCCACGACGTAGCCGCCGCCGCCGCTCGGAAACTCCTCGATGATCCGCCGGTACGCGGCAGAGATGAGCAGCACCGTGGCCGCCATCAACCCCGCGAGCGCGACCGCGAGATAGCTGTGCTCGCCCAGCGCGCGAAACGCCTCGTCTGGACCGTAGGCCGAGGACGAGAGGCCGTCGGCGCCGAGTCCCACCCAGGCGAGAAACGGGACCAGCGCGAGTCGGTGGAACAGCCGCTGGTCGTGCAGGTCGCGCGGCTTCCCGACGACTGCCCGGCGGAAGCGGCGGCCGAAGGTGGCGCCGGGAGAGGGTGCGTCGGGTGTCTCGAGCATGGGAGAAGTGTGGACGGAAACGGGCCGGCGGGAAGCCTCCGCGGGCCGATCCTGATACCATCTTGATGCGGCAGGTCGGTAGCTTCAGCGCAGCGAGGTCTCGAGACTTCGCGGCACCCGGGAGGGCACGTGGAGAGCACCAGGGAATACGCGCGCGCGGCCGCCATCCTCGCCCTCGCCACGGCGCTCGCCCTGCCCTTTCGCGGGCGGATCAACACCATCGACGTGGCGATGCTGTACCTGCTCGCCGTCGTCGCGGTCGCGACCCTGTCGCGCCGGGGGCCGGCGCTGCTCGCCTGCGTGCTCGCGATCGGGGCGTTCGACTACGGCTTCGTGCCGCCCTACTACACGCTCGACGTGCACGATGCGGACTACCTGTTCACCTTCGGCGTCATGTTCGTCGTGGCGCTGCTGATGACCGGCCTGACCGGGCGCATCCGCGAGCAGGCCCGGGAGGCGTCCGAGCGGCAGCGCCGCACCGCGGCGCTCTACGAGCTGGACCAGGAGCTGGCCGGCGCCGCGACGCAGGCGGAGGTCGTGAGCATCGCCGAGCGACACATGGGCCGGGCCGGCGGTGGCGTGGCGCGGTTCGTCCTGCCGGAGCCGGAGCCCTCCGGCACCACCGAGCCAACCTGGCCATGCGACGGAGTGTTCGAGAGCATTCCGGTGAGAGTCGCCGCCGCGTGGGTGCACCAGTCGGGCACCGCCGGTGGCCTTGGCACCGCCCACTGCGGCGAAGCGGAAGCGCTGCTGTGCCCGGTCCGCACGGCCGGGCGCCGGTTCGGGGTGGTGGCGCTGCTGCCCCAACCCGCCGACCGCGCGCTCTCGGGCGAGGAAGCGCAGACCGCGGAGGCGCTCGCCGGCCACACGGCCGTCGTGCTGGAGCGCGTGGCGCTGCACGAGCAGCACGAGGCGGCGCGGGCGGAGGTCGAGGCGGAGCGCCTGCGGACCTCGCTGCTGAGCTCGCTCTCGCACGACCTGCGCACGCCGCTCGGCACCATCGAGGGTGCCGCCAGCAGCCTGCTGGCGGACGGCGCCGACGGGCTCCCGCCGGAAGCTCGCCGAGAGCTGGCCGACACCATTCTCGAGGAGTCCCGCCGCATGACCCGGCTGGTGTCCAACCTGCTCGACATGGTCCGGGTCGAGACCGGCAGCCTGGCGGTGAAGAAGTCGTGGCAGCCGATCGAGGAGGTCCTCGGCGTCACCCTGATCCGGCTGGAGGAGGGACTCCGGTCGCACCCGGTGGCGATCCACCTGCCGCCCGACCTCCCGCTCGTGCCCATCGACGAGGTCCTGGTCGAGCAGGTGTTCGTCAACCTGTTCGAGAATGCCGCCCGGTACACCCCGCCCGGCACGCCACTCGAC
>DATAHW010000063.1:0-17816 GCA_036262935.1 Gemmatimonadales bacterium
GCTCCTCACGTTTTCGGGCGGATGGACGCTGCTCGCCGCCGCCGGCGAGCGGCTGAGCCAGCACTGGGCCGTGCTTGCGGCGGGAATCGTCCTCTCGCTGCCCATCTGGTGGCACGCGCTCCGCCACCCGAGAGTGCTCCCCATCCGGCTCGATTCGCGGGACGCGGCCGCCGGCTGGTCCGCCGGCGAGGCGTTCTACTTTCTGGCCACGCCCGTGCTGCTCGGGTGGGCGGTCCATGGCCTGGATCGCGCGCGGTTCGATGCCGCGCCATGGGTCCCGCCACTGATCATCGCGCTCGCCTATCTGCTGGCAGGCTACCTGCGCCCGCGCCCGGCGTTCGCGGCGGTCGGCGCCGCCGCGCTGGCCATCGCGGCCATGGAGCGGTGGGCCGGTGTGCCGCAGGTGTGGGCGCTGCTGGCGCTGGCAGTGCTGTGGCCGTCGCTCGACTTCAGGCTCGACCGCACGGATGGTCGCTGGTACGGGCTCCTCACGCTGCTCGCCGCGCTGCAGCAACTCTTCGATGGCGCCGCGGGCGCGCGGCCGGCCGGTGACGCGGCGTTCGTCGGTCCCTGGGCGCTCGCGCTCTGGGGCGCGGTGGCCGCCACGGTCGCTTTCGCGGCCCGGCTCTGGCCGGTCGGCGACGACCGGGAGGAGCTCCGGCTCGTCCGGAGCGGGCTCTGGATCACCGCGGGCCTCATGGTCCTCTTCGGAGTGACTGGGGAGCTGCGGCGCTACTTCGAGCTCCGGACCCTGGACGCCAAGACGGCGGAGCTGGCCTCCGGCCTGGCGGTGAGCGCCTGGTGGCTCTTGTTCGCGGCGGCGCTCGTGACGCTCGGCTTCCGCCTGTCGGTGCAGCAAGCCCGGATCGCGGGGCTGGCGGTGGCCGGGCTCGCGGTCGCCAAGGTGGTCCTGTTCGATCTCTCCTCGCTCGACGCGCTGTACCGGGTGGGCTCGGTGTTTCTGCTGGCGCTGGTGGCGCTCACTCTGGCGTACCTCTACTACCGGCACGACCGGAGCGAGCAGGCGTGAGCCGCACGGCCGGGATTGTGACCCCTGCATGCCCGTCGTTATATCTCGGCAACTCGGCCCTCGCCTCTCTACAGCAGGAGCGCTCGTGACCGCGTCGGTGCTTCCTTCATCTCCCGTCGCCTTCTCCAAGGCCGGCTGGAGCGATATCGCCCCCTACTTCGACGATCTCGCCGAACGGCCGCTCGATGCCGAGACCGTGGACGAGTGGCTGCGCGCCTGGTCGCGCCTCGAGGAGCTGGTCACCGAGGCGGCGGCGGAGGCGATGATCGCCTACACGATCGACACCTCGGACCCGGAGAAGGAGAGGGACCACCTCCGTTTCTCGACCGAGATTCTGCCGAAGATGGAGGAGCGCAGTGTCGAGCTGGCGCGCCGATTCGTGGCACTCGGCTACGAGACGCCCGAACTGGCGACGACCCTGGCCCGGTTCCGCACCTCGATCGAGATCTTCCGCGAAGCCAACGTGCCCATCTTCGCCGAGCTGGAGGAGCTGAGCGCGCGCTACCAGCGGATCACCGGCTCGATGACGGTCGAGTGGGATGGCGTCGAGCGGCCGCTGCCCCAGTTGCAGCCGTTCCTGAAGAGCGCCGATCGCGCCGTCCGCGAGCGGGCCTTCCGGTCCGCCACCCAGCCGTACATCGAGGAACGGTCGGCCCTGGCAGGCCTGTTCGACCGGATGTACGAGCTGCGCCAGCGGGCGGCGCGGAACGCCGGTTTCGCCAACTATCGCGACTACGTGTTCCCCGCCAAGTTCCGCTTCGATTACACGCCGGCGGATTGCGAGCGCTTCCACGAAGCGGTGGAGCGGAGCGCCACGCCGGCGGTGGCACGGGTGCTGGAGCACCGCCGGCAGCGACTCGGCCTCGACGCGCTGCGGCCGTGGGACCTGGCGGTGGATCCCTACCGCGCCGCCCCGCTTCGCCCGTTCCAGACGGTGGACGAGTTCACGGGCAAGGCGCGCCGGGTCTTCGACGAGGTCGACCCGGTGCTGGGCGGGCAGTTCCAGACCATGATCGACGAGCGGCTGCTCGACCTGGACAGCCGGAAGGGCAAGGCGCCCGGCGGCTACTGCGAGACGCTTCATTTTCGCGGCCGGCCGTTCATCTTCATGAACGCCGTCGGGCTGGTGGACGACGTCATGACCCTGTTGCACGAGGCGGGGCACGCGTTCCACGCGTTCGCCTCCCACCGCCAGCCCCTCATCTGGCAGCGCCACCCCGGCTCCGAGGCGGCCGAGCTGGCCTCGATGTCCATGGAACTGCTGGCCTCGCCGCACCTGGCGCAGCCCACCGGATACTTCACGCCGGAAGACCACCGAGGCGCCTGGCTCGAGCACCTGGAGGACGTCCTGCTCAGCCTGGTTCACATCGCGTCGGTGGACGCGTTTCAGACCTGGATCTACACGAGTGCCGATGGCAGCGATGCCGCGGCGCGGGACGAGGCATGGCTCCGGATCCGGGAGCGGTTCGAGGGCGGAGTGGACTGGACCGGCCTCGAGCGCGAGCGGGTCGCCCGCTGGTACCGCCAGCTCCACATCTTCATGTACCCGTTCTACTACATCGAATACGGCATCGCCCAGGTGGGCGCGCTGCAGATCTGGCGGAACAGCCTCCGCGATCCGGTCCAGGCCGTCGCGCGCTACCGGGAGGCGCTGGCCCTGGGCGCGGTCCGGAGCCTTCCGGAGATGTACCGGGCGGCTGGCGCCCGGCTGACGTTCGATCCGGCGCTCATCGGGGAGCTGGTCCAGCTCGTAGAGGAGCAGATCGACCGGATCCGCTCGCAGCTCCCGAGCGCTCCAGCGGGAAATCAATGAGAGGCACGGGAGCGGTAAGTTCCGTCATCCCGAGCGGAGCGAGGGATCCACTCACCCGGAGGTCGAACTCGGCCCGCCAAGATCCCTCGCTCCGCTCGGGATGACAGCGAGGACACCCGCCGACGGCTTCACTCTCATCGGTGACCCTCGATAGCGGACCCACGTACCGTTCGCGAGGCATCGGGAAATCCAGATGCCGCCGCACCGATCCAGGCCGCCGCCGCAGGCGCGGAGGGTTCGCCGCGCCTGCGGCGGCCGGCCGGCACGCCTCCCCCGATCTCCCGACCCGCTCCGGGTCCCCCAGAACGAGCGTAGTTGCTTCCCGGCCCCCGCGGCGCAAGATTCCACGCCCGAGACCCCGGCGCCGCGGCGCCGTTTTTCAGTCACCTGCAGGGGAGGGCCTGGATGGCCAAGGAAGAAGGGATCGAGATGGAGGGGGTGGTGACCGAGGTGCTGCCCGACCGCAACTACCGAGTCCTGCTCGAGAACGGTCACCAGATCCTGGCGTACGCCGCCGGCAAGATGAGCAAGTTCAAGATCCGCGTGCTGGAAGGCGACCGCGTCAGCGTCGTCCTCTCCCCGTACGATCTCACCCGCGGCCGGGTCATCTACCGCCACAAGTGACCGCGCGCAGACGCACGACGGGCCGCCCATCCGAGCGGCCCGTCGCGTTTTCGTCCGTCCCCGTTACTTGACCTTGGTGACGTTCTCTGCGGCGGGCCCCTTCGCACCCTGCACGATGTCGAACTCCACCCGGTCACCCTCGGCGAGGCTGCGGAAGCCCTCCGCCTTGATGGCGGTGTGGTGGACAAAGCAATCCTTGTCCCCATTCTCCGGAGTGATGAAACCGAAACCTTTTGCGTCGTTGAACCACTTTACCGTGCCTAGGGTGCGAGCCATTGCTCCTACTCCGTGTTTGTTTGACTGCGTCGGCGGCCGGACGCGCCGGTACGCCGAGTTTTTGTGAGCGCAGGCCTATCCCGCGTCACAAAAATCGTATCGCCGACCTGCGTCAGCCGGCGTAGATCCCGCGGAATCTCGGTTGCGTGGTGGCCATGGGCGGGCATAAATCTGAAGTCGGGCGGCGTTTAGTCAAGAGGTGAGCCCCGGATCCAGCGAGCCGCCGCCCGGGCCCAGTCGGCCACCGGCTCCAGCGCTCCCGGCTCCGCGGCGCGGTTGAGCGCCTGGAGGAACTCCGCGGCCGACGGAAACCGGGCCTCGACGTCGGCGCTGAGCGCGCGATCCAGCGCCCGCTCCAGCGCCTCGCTCACATCGTCGCGCCGGTCGCGCGGCGCCGGCAGCTGGTTGGTGGTCTGCCGAGCCAGGACCTGCTCCGTCGTGGCGCCGGGAAAGGGCGGCGTGCCGAGCAGCGCGTAGTAGGCAACCGCGGCCAGACTGTAGAGATCGGACCGCTGGTCCACCCGTTCGCCCAGAAGCTGCTCGGGGCTCGCGAACTGGGGCGTACCGCTCTGGCTCGTCGCGCCGCCATGCGTCCCCCGCAATGCGAGCGCCAGCCCGAAATCGGTAATCTGCACCGCGCCGTCCGGGTCGATGAGCATGTTCTCCGGCTTGATGTCGCGATGGACCAGCCCGGAGCCGTGCGCGTGGGCCAGGGCCGAGAGCGCTTCGCGCAGCAGACGGAGGACCTGGTCGAGCGGCAGCGGCCCGTTCCGCTCGACGAGCTGCGCGAGGCTCGGCCCGTCGATGAGTTCCATGGTGTACCAGATGAGCCCGGAGCGCCCGGCGATGTCGTAGATGTTCACGATGTTCGGGTGGTTGAGCCCCGCCGCGAGCTGCGCCTCGCGCCGGAATCGCTCCACCACTTCCGGGTCCTGGGTCAGCGAGGGATGCAGCACCTTGAGCGCCACCTCGCGCTCCAGGTGCAGGTCACGAACCCGGTAGACCCGCCCGAAGCCGCCGCTGCCCAGGAGCTCGAGCAGCTCGTAGTCGTCGCCCAGCGCGCGACGGAGCGACTTCTCCCAGCGTGCCCGATCCTCCAGGCCACCAGGCGCCCGCTTACCGACGCCGACGGCGCGGGTCTCGAAGGTGCCGGCGTCCGAGGCCAGGTCTTCCAGGGCCTCCGCGGCGGTCAGATAGCGGTCCTCCGGTGCCGGCTTGAGGGCGCGCAGCACGAGGCGCTCGATGGCACGGGGACAGGTCGGGCGCAGCTCGGAGGGACGGCGGAGCTCGTGGGGGTCGAGCGGCGGGAGTTCCCCTGTCACCGCGAAGTACAGCAGCGCCCCCGCGGTGTAGACGTCGGAGCTCGGGTCGCCGGCGGTGCCGTCCCGTACCTCGGGCGCCATGAACATCGGCATGTCGGGCAGGGTGCCGGCGGGAACCGAGGGCAGGGTGTAGCTGCTGAACGCCAGGTCGGTAATCGTTCCGCGCCCGCTCCAACCCAGGAGCACCGTGGCCGGCACGATGCGTCGCACGATGATCCCCTGCAGGTGCGCGTGCTCGAGGGCGCCCAGAAGGTCGCGTGCCAGCGAGAGGACGGTGGGGATGATGCGCGGGCCGCGCCGCACGGCCGCCTCCAGCCCTTCGCCCTCGATCCAGTTGCCGATCCGGAACGCCAGGTCGCCCACCACGCCGGCGTCGTAGATCCGCCGGATAGCGGGATGGTCGAGCTGCCCGAGCGCCTCCGCTTCGCGGAGAAACCATGCGCGGGTGGGCTCGTCCCGATAGAAATTGACCCGCAGGCTCACGCGCCGCCGCAGGATCTCGTCGTGGGCCTCGAACAGCACCCGATCGGCGTTCGATGCCGCGATCCGCTCGAGCCGGTAGCGCGGGCCGAGCGCGGCGCGGGTCCGCTCGAACGCGAGGACGGGATCGGGCGCGGTCAGCGGAGGAGTCCCCGCCGGCGTTCGACGCGCGCGTCGCGGCCGCAGAGCGCCGCCACGCACCAGCGCCGGCTCCCGGTCGGGGACTCGTCGGTGAAGAAGAGGGAGCAGGTCTCGCCGGCGCAGCGGCGGACGGCCGTGCCCGCCTCGGCGAGCGTGGCCGCGGCCGAGCGGGCGATCGCCTCCAACGCCGCGAGCGGGCGGACGGGCGCGAACCGAAGGCGCCACTCCCCGCAGACGCGGGTGAGCTGATGGCTTCCCACGCTCCGGGCGAGCTGCTCGTTGAGCGCGGCAATCGTGCCCGTCGGCGGCTGCCGCTCCTCGTGCAGCGCCTCGGCCAGCCCGGTCAGGCGCGCACGCAGCGCCAGCACGTCGTCCATCGAGGTGCGATCGTCGGCGAGCTCCAGATGGTGGAGCGCGCACCAGCGTGCGTACGCCGAGAAGTCGGGCAGCCGATCGGGCGGCGAGAGCGTGCGTCCGCGAGCGCTGTTGACGAAGTCCAGCCAGAGCGCGTCGCCGAGAAGCGTGAACTCGTCGAGGGCCATGGGGAGGCTAGCCGTCCGCGACCTCGACGGTGTTGCGCCCGGCCCGCTTGGCCTTGTACAGCGCGGTGTCGGCAGCAGCGAGCAGGCTGCTGACGGCGGTGCCGTGCCGGGGCGATTCGGCCACCCCCATGCTGAGCGTACAGGGGCCGAGGTCGCGGTGGGTCTGCTCCAGCTGGCGGAGACTTTCCTGCACACGTGCCACGAAGACCTGCGCCTCGCTCGGCTTGGTCATGGGGAGGATGACCAGGAACTCGTCGCCGCCGAGCCGGCCGACCACGTCGAGCGCGCGGCATTGCTGCCGGAGGACCCTGGCCACCTCGATCAGCAGTCGGTCGCCCGCCGCGTGGCCCATCGTGTCGTTGATCACCTTGAAGCGGTCGAGGTCGAGCAGGAGCACGCTCGTGTGGAGCTGGTGGCGGAGGCTTCGGGAGATCTCCGAGGCCAGCCGCTCCTCGAGCGCGCGGCGGTTGTAGAGACCCGTGAGCTCGTCGGTCGTCGCGGCGCTGTGGAGCTGCTCCACCAGCTCGGAGTTCTTGAGGGCGATCGCCGCCGCGAACGAGAGCGTGCCGGCCAGCTCGAGCTCGGCCCGGCCGTACAGCTTGTCGCTGATTCTCGACCCCAGCACCAGCACCGCCATCCGCTCGGCGCCCGCGTCGAGCGGCACCACCAGCTCGGCGCCCGGACCGACGAGGGCCGCCACGGCGACATCGTCCGCCCCGGTCGCGGCGCTGCCGGGCGGCAGCGCACGGTCGAGCGCGGCCTTGGCGATCGGGGCGGGGCGCAGCCGGTCGTTGAGCGAACGGAAGACCTTCGGCGCATACGCCTCGCCCTCGGGGCGGTACAGGCACGCCCACCAGGCGAAGAAGACCTCCGCCATGAAATCGAGGATGAGCTGCTCGGTGTCCTCGATCGAATGGACCGAGGAGAGCAGCCGGGCCACCTGACGCAGTGCCCGGAGCTGGAACACCGCGTCGTCGAGCGCCGACTGGCGCTCGAGCAGGATGCTCCGGAGCTCGAGCACCACGCTGAGCCCCAGTGCGAGCGGCATGGCGACCGCGCGCATCTCGCCGGCCACCGAGGGATCGGCGTGGATCACCACTTCGGTCTCGCCGCTCCCCAGCCGAGCCACCTCGACGGCGTCGTCGAACCCCTCCTCGGGACCGACGCGCGGCATGTGCTCGGTGGGGGAGACCAGGCTCAGCCAGAGCAGCTCACTCTGGAACCTGCGCACCAGGGCCACGCGGCACCGCTCGAACAGCTCCCCCTCGGTTCGGGAGAGACGGCACGCGGCGGCGAACGCGCTGGGTAAAGTGGCGAGAGCAGTTGAAGGCGTGGGGGCCATCGTTAATAATACCCGTCCGGGCGGGGGGAGGGGAGCGGGGCGCCGGCCCGGCCTTGCGCAGCAGGGGCGGCCTCACTACACTTCACCCCAGTTGAGAGGTACATAGCCCTCAGGGGCCCCAGGGAGTTCGGCTTTGCGGCCTGGGTGATCAACACCGCTAAGGCCACCGGTCCCGGCGAGCAGTGCTCAGCCGGGATTTGTGTTTTCCGCCCGCACGATACGGCCCCCGAGCGGTGTCCGGACTTCCCCCCCCAGCGAATCCGCAATGTACTGCGTGAGCAGATCGGCGGCCCTCGGCGCGCTCGCGCTGGTGGCGCAGGCGGGCGCCGACTCGGGAATCTCGTACCCGTCGCCGCCCTCGCACGCGGGGTACACCGGAATGGCCACATTCACCGTGTCGCGCTCCTCGATCACCCCGCCCGTAGCACTGCGGATCGCGCCGTCGAGCCGCCTGCCCGATGGCCGCCGCGGGTCGTAGGTGAACGACACGCCCGACACCTGCAGGAAACCGCCCTTCCCGAGCGAGCCGTCCGCGACCCCGTGCTCCAGCACCGTCCGCAGCCGCGCGCCGCTGAGCGGCACGGTCAGCACCCGGGTCTCATCGGGGAAGAGGAAGATCGACTCGAGCTGATAGTTGGTGAGCGGGCCGGGGCGGATCACGTCGTCCAGCCGGAGGGTGCCGGCATTGAGCAGTGCCACGTCGGCGTGCGTGCCGGAGCGCATGGCATCGGTGACCAGATCGCCCAGCAGCGATTCCTGCCGCCGACCGGCCACGTCGCGCGCGTCGATCGGCACGGCCGTGCGCCCCACCTGGCGCTCGGGGCCCAGGCGCTCCCGCAGACTGTCGTCCCATCGGCTCACCACGGCCGCCACGGCGGTGTCGTCCGGCAGGCGGGAATCGATCGTCACCAGCCCGACCGCCTGGCGCCAGTTGCCCTTGCCGCCCCACAGGGTCACGAACTGCGCGGTGCGCGAGTTGGCGTCGGCTTTGAGCACGTGGCGGCCGGACACGACCGAGTCGTGCGCCTCGTGTTCGTGGCCGCCCAGGATCAGGTCCAGTCGCGGCTCGCGCAGGAGCAGGTCCCGGTCGGCCTCGATCGTCTGATGGGTGAGCCCGACGACCAGCTCGGCTCCCTGCGCCGTGAGCGTGTCGATCGCCCGGCGCGCGGCGGTATCGGGATCGGTGCAGCGGTAGGCTTTGCGGTAATCGCCCTGCAGCGTGAGCGCGAAGATCCCCACCTTCTGGCCGGAGACCCGGACGGTGTCCCACGGCAGCACCCGGGCCAGCGGCGCCCCATCGGCCCGGGAGCAGTTGCTCGAGAGCCAGGTGAACTTCGACTCGGCGATCCGCGCCTGCAGCGTGTCGAGGGGCAGCTCGAACTCGTGGTTGCCGAAGGTGGCGAAGTCGAGCTTCGCGGCGTTGAGCGCTTCGACCATCTGGCGGCCGGAGTAGTACTTGCTGAGCAGGCTCGGGCTCAGGACGTCGCCGGCGAGCACGAAGAGCACCGGCCCCTGGTCGGCCAGGCGGCCGCGCACCGTGGCTACCCGCGCGAGCCCGCCGGTTCCGTCGGCCATGGTGTCGGCAACGTACACGTCGTTCACCAGAAGAAAGCGGACCGGGTTGAGCGGTGCCGGCTTCCCCGGCCCGGCGCACGCGGCGGCCGCGGCGAGGGCGGCGAGGATCGTCCCCCGGAACACGTTCACCGTCCCCCCTCGCTCTGGCGGAGGCTCCGCACCATGTCGGCGCTCATCAGCCGCAGCTCGGACAGCATCTCCCGCCGCGGCCAGTCGGACCGGGCCGTGAGGATCTCGAGCAGCGAGCGGTACCACCAGATCGTCTGCTCCGAGCCGGCGCTCGAGACAGTGCGGAGATACTCCACCCCCAGCCGACGGAGCGCGGTCATGGTCGAGCCGCAGGCATGGATCTCGTCGGCCGCGATGATGTCGAGCGCGCGCGGCTCCGCGGCCGCGAGCAGGCCGAGGTACTCCTGCTTGCACGTCTGCCACGGCCGCTCATCGCCCCGGCGGTCGAACTTCGGCTCCAGGGCGTCGCGGGCCACCGCGAGCACCACCGGCCCGAACTTCTCGCTGATCTTCTGCTCGAGCACCGGCCAGTGGTCGGGCGGGCTCTCCTCCAGCACGTGGTGGAGGATCCCCGCGACGATCGTCACCTGCTCGCACCCGTAGCGTGCGAGGATGACGGCGACGTTCGCGGGGTGGGCGAGGTAGTCCATGCGGGCGCCCGTCGGGGCCAGGACGTTGTAATACTTGGCCGCGAACGCAAATGCGTGGTTGATGCGGTCGGAATATCCGTGCATGATGTTCGGGTTAGGGAATGCCGAGAAGCTTATGCGTCTGCAGGCTCAGCCGCCAGCGCGGATGCGCGAGGCAATAGCGGACCGCGGCCCGGGTATTCGCCTCGCGCGCCGGGCCGTCCATCGGCTGGAGAAAGAAGTGGCGGAAGCGGAGCGCCTCGTACCGCGCGGGCTCGGCGCCCTCCTGGGGATACACCAGCTTGAGCTCGTCGCCCGCGCCGATGACGGGCGGCGCCCCGGCCTTGGGACTCAGGCACAGCCAGTCGATGCCCGCCGGCGGCGGAACGGTGCCGTTCGTCTCGACGGCCACCTCGAACCCCGCCGCATGGAGCGCTTCCAGCAGCGGCGGGTCGAGCTGCAGCAGCGGCTCGCCGCCGGTGCACACCACCAGCGGCCGTCCCTCGTCGCGGGCCGCCGGCCACGCAGCGGCCACGGCCCACGCCAGGCGCTCGGCCGACGGAAACTTCCCGCCGCCCGGCCCGTCCGTCCCGACGAAGTCGGTGTCACAGAAGCGGCAGACCGCGTCCTCCCGGTCGGCCTCGCGCCCCGACCAGAGGTTGCACCCGGCGAATCGGCAGAACACGGCCGGGCGCCCCGCGTTGGCGCCCTCGCCCTGCAGGGTGTAGAAGATTTCCTTCACCGCGTAGCTCATGCGTGCGCGGCCTGGTACCTCGCCGGATCGGGCACCCCCGCTTCCTCGAATCCCTTGAGGCGCAGCCGGCAGGCCTCGCATCGTCCGCAGGCGGCGCCCTCCCGATCGGGATCGTAGCACGTACTGGTGATTCCGAGGTCAACCCCCAGGGCGAGTCCGCGCGCGACGATCTCCGCCTTGGTGAGCCGGAGCAAGGGCGCGTGGATGGCGAGCCGGACGCCGTGCTCGGTGCCGGCGCGGGTGGCCAGGTCCGCCATGCGCGCGAACGCCGCGAGGTATTCCGGCCGGCAGTCGGGATACCCACTGTAGTCCAGCGCGTTGGCGCCGATGAAGATGTCGCGCGCGGCCAGGGTCTCCGCCCATGCGAGCGCCAGCGAAAGAAAAATGGTGTTCCGCGCGGGCACGTACGTCGCCGGGATGCGCGCGCCGATCTCGGCCAGCGGCGTGTCCTTGGGCACCGGGGTTCGCGACGTGAGGGCGGATCCGCCGAACGCCCGGAGGTCGAGGTCGATCACGACGTGGTGGCGGATGCCCAGGCTCGCCGCCACCCGCCCGGCGGCCGCGAGCTCGACGGCGTGCCGCTGGCCATAGCGGACGCTCAGCGCATGGACTTCGAATCCATCCTGCCGGGCGATTGCCGCGGTCACGGCGGAGTCCATGCCGCCGCTCAGCAGCACGACGGCGTTCGGGGTGGTCATGCAGGAAAGGTAGGGGCGGGCGGCGGGACTGTCATCTTACGGCTCGGAGCCGCGGCCCAGCAGGAATCGGAGCGCGGCTTCGAGCTCGGGGTGGCGAAACTCGAATCCCGATGCCTCGAGCCGGGCCGGGAGCACGCGCGTGCTCGAGAGCAGCGCGACGTCGGCCATCTCGCCGAAGACGAGGCGGAGCGCCGGCGCCGGGGCCGCGAGCAGGGCGGGCCGCCCGAGCACCCGCGCGAGTGTCGTGGCGAACTCCCGGCCGGTCGCCGGGTGAGGTGAGGTCACGTTGACCGCGCCGGCGAGCGAATCGGTCATGAGCGCGTGGTGGATCGCCCCGACGACGTCGTCAATGCCGATCCAGCTCATCCACTGGCGTCCATTTCCCAGCGGCCCGCCGAGCCCCAGGCGGAACGGGGTGAGCATCCGGCCCAGCGCGCCGCCCGCCGGCGTGAGCACGACGCCGAACCGGGGCGCCACGGTGCGGATCCCCGCGACCCGCGCCGGCTCGGTGGCGGCCTCCCAGCCGCGTCCGACCTCGGTGAGCAGGTCCTCGGGCCCGGCGTCCGTGGGACTCGCTTCGGTGAGGACCTCGTCGCCGCGGTTGCCGTAGATGCCCACCGCGGAGGCCGAGATCAGCACCCGCGGCGGGCGGCGCAGCCGGGTCAGCGCTTCCGCCAGGAACCGGGTGCCGATGACCCGGCTCTCCATGATTCGGCGTCGGCGTTCCCGGGTCCAGCGCGCGCCGACGTTCTCGCCGGCGAGGTGCACCACGGCGTCCATGCCTTCGAGGCCGGCCGCGTCGATGCGCCCGGTCTCGTAGTCCCAGCGGACGCCGCTCCCCTTGCCCCGGCTCCGCACCACGGGAGTCACGTGGTGCCCACCCGTCGTGAGGAACGGCACCAGCGCCTGCCCGATGAGTCCGCTCGCGCCGGTAACCGCTACCCGAAGCGGCTGGCGATCGGCGTAGCGCTCGTGTGCCTCGATATCGCGGCGGAGCAGCTCGTGGCGGTACGCCAGCAGGCGCTCGAGCCGGGGCCGAACAACGAATGACGCGGCCGAACCGAGCGGCGGCGTGTATTCGATGCGGTCGGTCATGATGCAGGCCGACGGCCCGTCCGGCTCGAACCGGTGCAGGTGCATCCAGCGCGCAAACGGCCCCTTCACCTGCTCGTCGGCGAACTGGCGGCCCGCCACATAGTCGCGATGGCGCACGACCCAGCGAAGCCCGAGCGGCCTGCCCACCTGCAGGACCAGGCTGGCGCCGTCCTCGATCCCCCCCGAGCGCCCGATCACCCGGACGTGCTCCCACGGCGGAGTGAGCCGCTCGAGGGCTCCGGGCCGCTCGTGCCAGGCGAACACGGTCTCGGCGGCAAACGGCAGCCGGGTGGCGCGCTCCAGCACGCACGGAGGTGATGGCATCGTCATGGCCTCCCTCGGGCGGCCGGCGGGTGAGGAACGGTCGGCTTGGCCGTGCTCAGGCCTGGTTCACTTCACTGATCAGGATCCGATTCACCACAGAGGCACGGAGAGCACCGAGGACCACAGAGAACAGCGAACAACTTGTGGTTATTGTCCGTGTACCTCCGTGCCCTCAGTGCCTCTGTGGTGAATCGGATCTCCGAGCCGTTGCCCAGAGTACGGGCTCACCCGCGCGCCCGCTGGACCAGCAGCAGGTCGGTGATGTTGTCCAGGGTGAGCATGCCGACCAGCGATCCGCCTGCGTCGACGACCGGCAGAGCCGGCAGCCCGCTCGAGCGCAGCCGCTCGAGCGCCTCCTGGAAGCTCAACGTCGGCGTCACCGTAGGCGCGGCGGGAGTCATCGCCTGGGCGACGGTCGACTCGGGGCCGTGCCGGCTGAGTCCCCGGATGAGATTGTCGCGCGTGAGGATCCCCTCGGTGCGGCCCAGGTTGTCCACCACCGGGAACTCGCGCTGCTCGCCCGAGAGCAGCAGGTCGACCGCCTGCGCCAGCGTGGCGTGGACCGGGATGGTGCGGAAATCGGTCACCATCATCTGCGACACCTGGAGCCCTCGCCCGGCCATGCGAGTGGCCACCGCGCTGGCCTCGCTCCCGGCGCCCAGGAAGATGAAGAATGCCACCAGCATCATGAGCGGCGCCTGCAGCATCACGCCGACGATCCCCAGCACGACCGCGAAGATCTGGCCGATCGCCCCGGCAATGCGGGTGGCCTTGGCCAGCCCCATCCGGCGCGCGAGCAGCGACCGGAGCACCCGTCCGCCGTCGAGCGGGAACGCCGGGAAGAGATTGAAGACGAGCACCAGCACGTTGGAGACCAGCAGCTGGACCACCAGTGAGACGTTGCCCGCCAGCGGGTCGCTGACCAGCACGTTCTGGCCCGTCCCCACCGCGGCCAGGAACAGCAGCACGATGATGGCCAGCGTCACGGCCGGGCCGGCCAGCGCGATCAGCAGCTCCTGCCTGGGCTCCTCGGGGATGCGCTCGAGCCGGGCCACACCGCCGATGGGCAGCAGGATGACGTCCGGCGTGCGGACGCCGAAGCGGCTGGCCATCCTGATGTGGCCGAATTCGTGGAGCACGATGCAGAGGAAGAACAGCAGGAAGAAGATCGTGTACTCGACCGCCGCCGCGGTGCCCGCCCGCTGGTACTGGTAGTACGCGAGCCAGACGACCAGCAGAATGAAGGTGACGTGGACCTTCACGTCCGTGCCGGCGAACCGTCCGATCGTGTACGACCAGCGCATGGCGGCCCCCTCGTCTCGAGCCCGGCGGGTGCCGGACGTCTCGAAACATACACCCGGCCGGGAGGCGCCTAGCCGACGACGCGGAGCCCCAGGGGGATGCGGGACGAGTAGGCCAGCGTCGGGGTGGACGCGCACACCATCGCCAGGGGCTCGACGGTCTCGCGCACCGGGTGCTGCTCCGACCATGCGGCCAGTGCCCGCCGGAAGATGATCTGCGCCTCTACGGACGGCAGGTTGAAGTATCGGATGTAGTGCATGATCGCATCGTCCGCCGTCACCTCGTCCGCCAGCAGGGCCACGACTTCCAGCGCCATCTCCACGTGAGTCGCCGCCACTGCTTCGTCCGAGACCGAGGCCGCCATCCGGCAGTCGAGGCTGGTCTCCTCCTGGTGCTGTGCCCGCCGGCGCAGGGCGTCGATGAGCTGGTCGGGCCGGAGGTTGGACCAGCCGCCGGCCAAGCGGCCGTCGGCCTCCGGCAGGTCGGACGCCGCCTCGCCCAGCGCGATCAGCGTCCGCGCGCGGACCGTCTGCTCCATGGCGTGCGGCACGCCGACCTCACGGAAGTAGCGGTCGAGCGCATCCTCCACGGTCAGCCGGCCCCGCAGCCTGAGGACGAACGCGGTGGCTTGCCCGCGATGAGTATCGGCGAGCGCCTCGAAGGCCCGGGCAAACAGCACCTGCAGGCGGAGACGCAGCGGATTCGAGAACCGGCGAGCGTACATCAGACCGGGCGCAGCCATGGTGCCCCTCGCTTCCTGAGATAGTGCAAGACACGAACGAATGATTCCGGTGCGGCCGCGAAAAATGCGAGGATCGTGCCCATGACCCGGCGCCGGGCCGGCCCGGGCTCCCGCCCGAAGCCGCTGCCGGACCGGGAGTTGACGGCGGTGCGAGGGGCTGCAGGCCGGCCGGGGGCCGCGGCTGTGGCGTCCGCGCTACTGGCGCGGAGCGGCAACCGCGGGAGGAATTGCGCCCCCCACCACATTACATTTGCCGCTCGACCTTTCGCGGGAGCCGCAACATCGCCACCACCGTCGTCGCACCCCCGGTCTGGACCCCCAAGGACGCCGAAAAGCTCTACAACATGAGCGGCTGGGGGCTGGGCTATTTCCGCGTGAGCCCCGAGGGGCACGTCACCGTGCATCCCGACGCCAATCGGAAACGGGGGCTCGATCTCTACCAGCTGGCCATGGACTTGAACGCCCAGGGCGTCGGGCTCCCGCTGCTGCTGCGGTTCTCCGACATCCTGCGCTCACGCATCCAGTCCCTGGCCGGGGAGTTCGCCCACGCCATCAAGGAGTTCGGGTACGACGGCAAGTACACCACCGTCTATCCGGTCAAGGTCAACCAGCAGCGCCACGTGGTGCAGGAGATCGTGGAGTTCGGTGCGCCGCACGGGGTCGGCCTCGAGTGCGGCAGCAAGCCCGAGCTCCAGGCCATCCTGGGCCTCAACGAGAGTACCAACCACCTCATCGTCTGCAACGGCTACAAGGACGAGGAGTTCATGCGGTTGGCGCTGATGGGCCAGAAGATCGGGCACACGGTGATGATCGTGCTGGAGCAGTTGAACGAGCTCGAGGTGCTGCTCAAGGTGGCCGACGAGATGGGGGTGCAGCCCACCGCGGGAGTGCGGGTCAAGCTCGCCACCGAGGGCTCGGGCCGCTGGGCCAAGAGCGGCGGCGAGCGCTCGAAATTCGGTCTGGGCGCCGTGGAGCTCATGCGGCTTCTCGACGGGCTCGATCGGATCGGGCGAAAGGACATTCTCAAGCTGGTCCACTTCCACCTGGGCAGCCAGATCACCGACATCCGCTACGTGAAGGCGGGGCTCGAGGAGGTCGGCCGCTACTACGCCGAGCTGCGGGGGATGGGATTCGACCTCACCCATGTGGACGTGGGCGGCGGCCTCGGCGTCGACTACGACGGCTCGCGCTCCACCCGGCCGGCGAGCGTGAACTACTCCATGCGGGAGTACGCCAACGACGTCGTGTACACCATCGGGACGGTGTGCCGCACCGAGGGGCTCCCGATGCCGCATCTCATCTCCGAGTCCGGGCGCGCCCTGACCGCCCATCATTCGCTGCTGCTGATCAACGTGATCGATGTCGAGTCGCAGATCGAGCCGGTGCCGCCGCGGCTCGAGCCGGACGCGCACCCGCTCCTGCGTGAGATGGCGGAGAACCTGGAGGGGCTCGGTGCCGCCGAGCGGATCGAGGAGGCGTTTCACGACGCGGTGTTCGCCAAGGAGCGCGCGCAGGAGTACTTCGCCAGCGGCGTATTCTCGCTCCGGGAAAAGGCCAACGCCGACCAGCTCTACCTGGTCACGCTCAACGCCATTCAGCTCGCCATGGGAGACGACCGCGCCGCCTTTCCCGAAGTAGCCGCGCATCTCGACAGCGAGCTCGTGGACCGCTACTTCTGCAACTTCTCGGTGTTCCAGTCACTGCCGGACAACTGGGCGATCGACCAGCTCTTCCCGATCATGCCCATCCATCGGCTCCTCGAGCCGCCCACCCGCCGCGGCACGCTGCAGGACGTGACCTGCGATTCGGACGGGGTCATCGACCGGTTTACCGGCGGCCGCAAGGGGAAGCCCTCACTCGAGCTGCATCCCGTTCGCGAGGGTGAGCCCTACATCCTGGGGATCTTTCTTACCGGCGCCTACCAGGAAATCCTGGGCGACATGCACAACCTGTTCGGTGACACCAACGCCGTCCACGTGCGGCTCACCGATCAGGGTTACGAGATCACCGACCTCGTGCACGGCGACACCGTGACCGAGGTGCTCAACTATGTGCAGTTCCACGCCTCCGATCTGCTGGCCACCTTCCGCCGCAAGGTGAGCGCCGCGAAGGATCTGAGCCGGCAGGAAGCCAACGGCTTCATCGCGGATTTCGTGGCGGGGCTGGAGGGGTATACGTACCTGGAGGGGGATGTGCCGGTGGAGAAGTCGTGACTCACGACTCTTGAGCCTCATACATCTCCTTCAGCTTGTTGACCACAGTGGGGTCGGCCAGCGTCGTGGTGTCCCCCAGCGCCCGGCCCTCGGCGATGTCCTTGAGCAGGCGCCGCATGATCTTGCCGCTGCGGGTCTTGGGGAGGTCGGCTGAGAAGAAGATGTCGTCGGGCCGCGCAATGGCGCCGATCTTCTCGGTGACGTGTGCCTTGAGATCGTCCTTCAGTTCCGGGGAGGCGTGGTTCCCATCCTTGAGCGTCACGAACGCGGCCAGCGCCTGGCCCTTGAGCTCGTGGGCCCGGCCCACCACCGCCGCCTCCGCGACGGCCGGGTGTGCCACGAGCGCGCTCTCGACCTCCATCGTCCCGATGCGATGGCCCGCCACGTTCAGCACGTCATCCACCCGGCCAAGAATCCACCAGTAGCCGTCGTCGTCGAGCTTGGCTCCGTCGCCCGCGAAGTAGCGGCCGGGGAAGCGCGACCAGTAGGTGCTCTGGTAGCGCTCGTCGTCTCCATAGATGGTCCGCAGCATTCCCGGCCACGGCGCGGCCAAGGTGAGGAAGCCGCCGCCGGCGGCGAGCACGATGCCGGTGTTGTCCACCAGCTCGGGCGTGATCCCGGGGAACGCCGTCGTCGCCGACCCGGGCTTGGTGGGGGTGACGCCGGGGAGCGGGGTGATCATGATGCCGCCGGTCTCGGTCTGCCACCAGGTGTCCACGATCGGACAGCGGCCCCCGCCGATGTGCGTCTGATACCAGATCCAGGCCTCGGGGTTGATCGGCTCGCCGACGCTGCCGAGCAGGCGGAGCGTCGTGAGGTCATGGCGGGCCGGGTGCTGGCTGCCCCACTTCATGAACGCGCGAATGGCGGTCGGGGCGGTATAGAGGATGGTGACGCCGTAGCGC